>JAEZCV010000108.1 GCA_023429985.1 Bacteroidota bacterium
ACAGTGTCCGCCATGGCACCTTCGTAGTTAAAAATTTCTTCGGGTAATCCATCAACGGAATATTTTACAATAGAGCCGGTTTTAATTTTTCCATTCACAGAAACCTCCTGCTTCACAGGAAGCAGCACCATATTCTTTTGCCGCAGTGTTAAAAGGTTATATCCTGAAACATCATTATAATCCTCCGGGTACCATTTTTTTACATCTATAGTGTCCCCCGCACTATTTGAAGTCCTGGAAACGGCCAACATATAGCGCTCATTATAATAATAATCAATAGTTTGGGTAACGCTTGTTGTTGCTATTGACTGAGTAGGTAGAAAATATTCGTTATAATAGGAATAAGGTCTAAACTGTTTAGGATCAAGGCCTACAACCTGGAAACTTTCCAGAAAAGGCGCATGATAGTTATATTCTTCTGAAACAATTTGATAGTTACTGCCAGTTTTTTCATATATTTTTTTCCAAATCAGAACATTGTTCATCCATGGCTTTGTGGCGACAGGTACACCATCATAATCAGTAAATTTAAAATCTGGCATATCACAGTAAAAACCATAATTGGTCTTAAAAGAAGTTTGCAGGCTATCGTAAAATTCATCCACAAATTGGTACCGTATAGTTGCCCCGTCAGTCGTTAACGGAACAATACTGCTGGAAACTGCACTCCTTCCCATAACAGATCCTGTAGAATCAAAAGTACTTATTAAATGGACCGGGAAACCTGCCAGTACACCGGAACTGTGATAACCGTTTGGCCAAGTATATCGAAAACTACGTGATAACGAACCTTTAGCTTGATCATCACTAACTATTTTGGCGACCCGCAACCCACCAATTAAAAAATTGGCAGTATCAGGCGCTTCCCCCCATTTAAGTTCAATATTGAAACTTTCTACTTCATCATTAGTTGTGCCATCTACAAAAACTTCAATTTTGTACAGAGAAGCAGGCAATTGTTCATAAAAACCATTTGTTGTAAGAATTACCTTTTCAAACACGGTTGTGTCAGGCAAGCTTTTAATTTTTACTGTAAACAAACAAGAAGGAGTACTATACTCAAAATTACATGGTAGCGGCAAATTAGGTTTAATCCAAACCTGTGTCAACGGATCTGTAACAGTGAAGGTTCTTGAGTAATATCTAGGATAAGGAGCTTGGGCCGAAAGGAAGGGATAAAATGTACTGTCTCTTTCAATCAAATCTGGCTGTTCAATACCCGCCTCATCATCCCAATACATTCCCCTTATAGCATTATTAGATTCATAAGAATATCTGGTTGTGCCTCCTGTAGGATATTTAATCTTTTCAATGAGTCCAGCCTTACAAAGTTCTTTATCAATGCGCCTGTCAGCTCCTGGAGTGTAGCCCTTTGGAAGGGCAGGCGAAATATATGATCCAATTCTAAACTTTTTTGGGAACCTGGGAAATAAAGTTGTTCCATTTTGCTTTCCATTGTAGTATCCCCAATAATCCTGTGAAGCAGATAATCGACTGGGAAGTGGAATTGAATTATAAGTAAATTCATAGGGAGGCAAAGAAAGTCCTGATGCCAGGTGATGTTCAGTAACAGAAGTAAGCATCAATCTTTTCCTCGCCTGACCTGCATACTGGTTAATACCCGTTAAGGCAATGCTATCGGCGCTAGTTGTATAATCATAATTTAAAAGAAAGGATTTTACTTCAAAATTATTGTTGTTATACATTGTTATTGTATCTAACGAACTTCCTTTGCTGGCAACATCAAGACGAGTAGTAGAAGATCTTCTAAAATGGATTTCTCCATTATCAGCAATTATTTTCTTGAGTATTGGTTTCGTAAATGTTTGTATGTAAGTTGAAGAAACTGAATACCAATGTGTGTTCTCGTCATCGAACTCACGGGTTTCTTGTCCTCTTCCAAATTCCTTTACATCAAATTCCGACTCATAAATAAAACGCATAACCTTACCAGAAGGATCAGTAATCTCTGAAATTAAAAACCCGGTAATATCATTATTTCCATTATCAACAGGCGCTTGAATCAAACCATCAATTACCGCAATCGATTTATTGGATATCGAGATTTCTCTGCTTGAGGCATCTGCCCCAAAACTTAATTTTATTCCATTAGGAAGGTACATTACCGCTCCACCTGAAGAAACTTCAATTTGAATTGGCTGATATGGCATCATAATAAATTTAGCCGAATCCTGATTCCAATAAAATTGACCAGAATATCCAAATGCGGAAAAACTATAAATATCAGGAGCGATATCCAATTGCTTTGAAGGATAAAGTACCAGTTCATAATTATACCTACCATCGCTTCCTGGGGGTATGGAGTCGATATACTTTACTTGATTTTGAGGAATGCTATGCATATATCCATATGGATATTGATCATCAGGAAGTCCTCTAATAATTCTGGATAAAGTAGGTCCTGTACTTAAATTCCAACCCAGTCCCACCCAGGTTGCCGCTTCCTCAACTCTAATTCCAGAAGCATTGTAGGATAAAGAAATAGGAACTTCAATAATTCCACTTCTGGCAGAAAACATGGGAATGCCAATTTGAGGAGTACCAGAGGTATAACTCATGGGTATATCAACATACTTGGCTAAGGCTGCAACTTCGGGAGAAGGTGGTCTTGCATTATGAAAATTCAACTGATCCTGTGCCTGAATCAAAACAGGCACCATAAAAAATACAAACAATAAGAGGTGGCGCATTTTGTTGCTTTATTTCAAAGTATATCCAATTCTAAATACAATAGGTTGTGTTCTTGGAACTTGTTGGTAACTCAAAAAATCCCATAACAGCTTCATATCTCCCTTCACTTTTTTGGAAACGCTATATCTTTTAGAAAGACCAATCAATCCGCTTTTCTGCCAGGCACTGTAATTCTTTAAAGCATCGATGGAATGGAATTCTGATCTGTAATTTTGCTCATAACCACCCGTGATAAAAAAGCTGCCTTTCAGTTTCATATCCATAAAAGATCGGAGCCCAATTCCCTGGTGTGTAAGGCTTATATTATCCCAGCCTCTTCCCCAACCAAGTTTGTATGATGCTCCTATTCCAATCCTGTTATGGTCGTCAATCTTATAGCCTATAGATAACCCTATATCAGATGTAACTGGAAAGAAACTTCTTCCTTTTTGTGTTTGAATATTTAACCCATACTCCAGCCTTTGCAAAAAGCTTTTTGATTTCTGGTTATTTGGTTTGAAACCATCAGGTAAGTCAAGGTCTTTTTGATTTCCAATAGTTCCAGCAGTTAAACTATTTGCCTTTTTCTTTAAAGCCATTAATTCTCCCTGTGCTGATTGAAGGTTTTGCGTGAGCATGCGCTGCGCAGAAGTCCCAGCACCAAACCTTGATGCCAGTTGCTGGTTAAGCACAGCTCTTGTTTGAAGACCAGTAGTAGACCCACTTGAAGGATCTGCACCAGGCAATCTAAATATCGAACCTAGTAAAGAATTGTTTGCAAAAAATGATTTGAAGTCGGGTTGGCGTCTTACAAGTTCCAGTAGTTTAGCTTCCAGAGTTGAAGGATCTTCCCAAAGTTTATTATATACTTTAATCTGGGTTGAAAAATAGTATGCTTCTTTTTGAAATGCTTTCAACTCCTTTACCATTCCGAGTTTATCCAAATGCTGCTTTAATAGCTTTTGTCTTGCTGCAACAAACTTTTTGATGTGGTCTGTCTGATTCAGTTTCTCCTGGATAATCTGATATTGCGAAAGCGTTGAATGCAGGGCAGGACTTTGTAGAGTTGAATTAGAATTTATAAAATTCAATGAGGTTGATAATGAATCAAGCTTGGAAGAATAAACAGATCGGAATTTAGAAGTGTTGGTAGGAACATTTTGAAGGTTTGCATACTGCTGATCTACATCTTGAAACAATTGCTTTGCAAGAACTGAATCCTTCTTCCATATCTTCTTCTTTAATTTTTGCTCCTGCTTTTGGAATTGCTTAAGTGCTGAAGTAGTATTCTTATCTAGTTTTTTCTCAAAATTATTATTACCCTTTTCAAGCTTCTTGAGAAAGTGTTTATCAATATTTTCCTCTTTCGATACCTTAATAGAATCTTGAGACCTTCCTATTATACAAACAACCATGCACACAAAAAAAATCAAGAGTAGTCTATGCATGGAAGTTTTGGTTTGTGATGAACTGAGAATTTAAATTATAAAAATGTTTGAATTGAAAATTTTTTTTATGCATTTATTTTTTGAAAGAATAAAAATTTAAAATTCACAACAAGGATATAGGTAGTAATACGGTTGTATAAGTCAGTTTTTTTGTTTAATGGTTTAATGCTAGACACCTGATTTTAGTAAAAGGTATAACCTACATAAAGGTTAAGTATTAGATTATAAGCCTTATGAAACAGAAATATTCTAAAGCACCACTTACAAATCAGAAAAATACAAATTTGTACTACCCAGAATTCTTAATGCTATTTAATGCATTATAGAGCTAAAAGATGGGAGAGGTAACTAAAAAATTGTCCACCTTCAGGACTTGAACCTGAGACCCTCTGATTAACAGCAGCAAGGGTTTTAGAGGATGAGATATTATTTTCCACCTTTTTGGGAACCTTTCAATTATGAATATTTTCTTGGAAACAAAATGGTGAAAACATAAAAAATAAGTTCCAATTACTCGAATTTAATTTCTCCTTGTTGACCACAACCCTTCATTTTTGGCACTCCGCCAAGTTTACCTGATAAATATTCCTTTTCAACCGAACTATCCCTCCTAACAGGAGTTTGTGCAGTATGCATCCGCCTGATTGCCGATTCACCAAACTCATTCTTTTCTGCGAAATTTACTTGGTCTCTTCTAAGTTTTTTATTCAAGATTATTGTATTATGGGAAGTAAAAATCATTTGCGAACCAGATACATTTAACTTACTGCTATTGTATAACTTAATAATCAATTCAAGTAATAAAGAATGAAATCTGGAGTCAATTTCATGATAGCAAGAGACATTATACCAAAATGCACTGATTGGATAAATAATTACGAATTATGGCTTGTCAATGGTAATAGGTGGTTATCCCCTTCAAAATCACATGTAGCGCATCAACTGTACCTTCCTTACCTTAAAAAAGCAGCTTAAAAATCATAGGCCAATTTCTCCCTTGTACTCTTCCAAAGTAATACAAAGTCATTTATTTCGGCTTTTATACAAAAATCCTTCATCTTTTTTCAACTTTCTCTATGCTAACAGTTCCTTTTAAATTTTTCGTACCCATTCCGTACCCAATTTTGAGGTGAAGGGTCTCTTTGGGTATTAAAGCTCTTTTTATCGCACAGCTATAAAATAAAATAGTGGCTTGAAAATCAAACCACTACTTTGTCGGGTGGACTGGATTCGAACCAGCGACCCCTTGCACCCCATGCAAGTACGCTACCGGGCTGCGCCACCACCCGAATCATCCAGGTTGCTTCTGAATGGGGTGCAAATTTAAGAAAATTTAGATTCCATCTCAACCTCTTAAAGAAAAACATATTCCCTTTCCAACAAAGAAAAAACAAACGAGTCCTCAAACTTACCATTTATAAAATAATGCTCCCGCATTAGACCTTCCTTTACAAAACCCTGCCCTGAGAGAAGTTTTAAAGAAGCTTCGTTTGAAGGACTCACCATGGCTTCAATCCTTTTTAAATTCATGGAGCGGAAACCATAATCTAAAACTGCAGGCAGGGCCTCCGACATATATCCCTTTCTCTTGCCTGAATCGCTGCTGATCTGGTACCCAATTTCAGCCCTATAGTGCGTTTCATACCATGTATGATACCCGCACCATCCTATTACCTTTCCGCTTGATTTTTCTACCAGTTGAAAAATTAAAACGGACTTTCTATACATTGACAAGCCCTGCTCATTTTTTTTGCGCTCTTCTTCCAATTCTTCTTCTGAAATACATCCAAAAAAATCAATCAATTGCCTGTTATCATAATTGCTGAATACATATTTATACACTTCCGGAGTAAGTCTCCTCAGGATTAACCTCTCGGTTTCCAGTAAAAATAGTTCCACTTCCTTAGTCTGGTTTAATGCTCAAACTTATTGCATTTTCTTCCGGGTCACGGCTGTATTTTCTTTAAAATCCTTCAGATTCCTGGGTTTTGAATTTCTAAACATTAATTATCTCTTCTCTTTCTCTTTCGGTTTCTGTTTCTTTCTTTTATCTTCGCTCCTTAATGGAAATCCTCTTAAGGCAAGCAATCATTATCGACCCCTCCTCGCCTTTTCATCTTCAATCCCAGGACATCCTTATCAGAGAAGGCATCATTCAGGAAATTGGCAGCATCAATGCTCCTCAAGCCCGCGTTATTGAGGTGAATGGAATGCATGTGGCGCCTGGTTTCACCGATATTTTCGCCCATTTCTGCGATCCGGGGTTTGAATTCAGGGAAACGATCAACTCAGGCTCCCAGTGTGCAGCCAGGGGTGGCTATACCGATGTAATGGTGCTTCCCAACACTGCTCCCGTCATTCATAATAAATCGGGAGTGGAATATATTGTTCAGAGAAGTAAAAGCCTGCCGGTTCAAATCCATCCCATTGGCTCCGTTACCAAAAATGCCGAAGGAAAAGAACTGGCCGAGATGTATGATATGCACGCCAGCGGTGCCGTTGCCTTCAGCGATGGAACATCAACCATTCAATCGCCTGGTGTTCTTTTAAAAGCCCTGCTCTACCTGAAAGCCATCGGCAAAACGCTGATCCAGCTGCCCGATGATCTTTCTATCAGTGCAACAGGGCTCATGAACGAGGGTGTTCTTTCCACCCGCCTCGGACTTCCCGGCAAACCACGTATTGCAGAAGAGCTGATGGTGCGCAGGGATATCGAACTTTCCAAATACACCGAATCTTCCATACATATCACCGGCATATCATCATCAACTTCAATTGAATTAATTCGGGAAGCTAAAAAACAAGGCGTGCTTATAACAGCTTCTGTAACACCCTACCATCTTTTATTTACGGAAGATGATCTGCAGCAATACGATACTAATTTAAAAGTAAATCCTCCCATAAGAACAAAGCAGGATCGAGATGCGCTTCGATCGGCTGTTTTGGATGGATCCATTGATTGCCTGGCCACGCACCACCTTCCACACGATACCGATCATAAAGTGGTGGAATTTGAATACGCCGGATATGGTATGACAGGACTGGAAACTGCATTTTCAATTTTAATGCAGGCTATTCCCGAAATCAAACCGGAAAGAATGGTTGAACTGTTGTCGGCAAATCCGAGAAAAATATTCGGACTTCCACAGCCTTCTATTAACACAGGTGAAAAAGCCTGCATAAGTTTATTTAATCCTGATATGGAATGGGATTATAAAAACAGTTTTTCCAAATCAAAAAATAATCCTTTTCTTGGGAAATCCTTAAAAGGAAAGCCATTAGGGATAATTAATAAAGACCAGTTATTTTTGAACGATTAATATTTTACTATGCAACAGGAATCGCACACTTCACACGCAGTTAAATGGGGTATTATCATTGGATTTGTTTACGCGGTAATGCTATGGCTTCGGTACAGTATGGGTGCCGATAATCCCATTATGCTGGGTCTCTGGACCATGGTTGGTTATATTATCGTTCTTGTGCTGATGCTGGTTTCGGGTTTCAAATTGCGTAAAAACAACGGTGGCTTTATCGAATTCCGCGAGATCTTCAAATACCTTTTCATCACAGTCTTGATTTTTGAACTTTTCTATGCTGCTTTTAACTACATCTATCTTACTTATATCGATCCCGAGTTTTTTACCAAAGTAAAAGCTGCAACAGAAACCATGTTGCTCAATGCAAACGAATCGCAGGATAAGATCGACGAAATGCTTGAAAAAATGGATACCGATGCTGCTGCCAACATGAACCTTGTTAGCGTATTAAAATCTTACCTGGTATCTATTGCCATCAGCGGCATATTCGCACTGATCTTTTCTTTGATAATCAAAAAAAAGAAGGATCCCTTCGTTCTGGAAAACGAAAACCAACCACAGGCCTGATATGGATCTGTCAATTATAGTTCCATTAAAAGACGAGGAAGAATCGCTTCCCGAATTGACCGACTGGATCAAACAGGTTTGCGATGAACACCAATACAGCTACGAGATCATTTTAGTTGACGATGGTAGCAGGGATGATTCATGGAAGGTGATTGAATTACTAAGCCAGCAAAACGCAAAGATCAAAGGCATAAAATTCCAGCGGAACTATGGCAAATCCGCTGCATTGAACGAGGGATTTAAAGCAGCTAAAGGCGATGTGGTAATCACTATGGATGCAGATCTGCAGGACAGTCCTGCAGAAATTCCCGGCCTTCGTAGTATGATCATCGAGGAAGGTTATGACCTGGTGAGTGGCTGGAAGAAAAAACGTTATGATAATACTTTTACCAAGAATATTCCTTCCAAATTTTTCAATGCTGTAACCAGCAGGGTTTCTAAAATCAAACTGCATGATTTTAATTGCGGTTTAAAAGCTTACCGAAAGAACGTGGTGAAAAGTGTTGAAGTATATGGTGAAATGCACCGGTATATTCCTGTAATTGCCAAGTGGGCAGGCTTCAGAAAGATCGGTGAAAAAGTAGTGGAACACCGCCCGCGCAAATATGGCGTTACCAAGTTTGGCTGGGAAAGATTTGTAAATGGATTTCTCGACCTCATGTCCATCACCTTCGTTGGTAAGTTCTCTAAAAAACCCATGCACTTTTTTGGTTTGTGGGGTACACTGTTTTTTTTGGTTGGACTGGGAATTACCATTTACCTGGTGGTAGCCAAGATCTTGAATTCGGAAGTGGCACTCACCAACCGTCCGGGGTTTTACCTTGCACTTACCTCGCTGATCATTGGTATGCAGTTATTCCTGGCGGGTTTTATTTCCGAACTTATTGCCCGCAATGCTTCCGGCAGAAATTCCTATTTGATAGAAGATAAAATAGGGCTCTGATGAAGCAGGTCATCATCATAGGACCTGCCCATCCTCTGCGTGGCGGACTTGCCAGCTTTAACCAGAGACTGGCAACGGAATTCAATATAGAGGATGAATGTTCCATCGTTTCTTTTTCATTACAATACCCATCATTTTTATTCCCGGGAACTTCTCAATATTCATCCGATCCTGCACCTGCAGATATCACGATCCATACTTTAGTTAATTCAGTGAATCCATTGAACTGGTTAAGTGTTGGAAGGTTGTTGAAGAAATGGAAACCTGATATTATTGTTGTTCGATTCTGGCTTCCTTTTATGGGACCTGCACTTGGAACCATTTTACGGCAGGTAAAAAAGAACCGGCACACCAGGATCATTTGCATTGCAGATAATGTAATTCCCCACGAAAAGCGTCCGGGTGACAAAGCTTTCACTAAGTATTTTTTAAAATCATGTCATGCTTTTATTACCATGAGTGAAAAAGTTATGAATGATCTTAAAAATTTCGAAACCGGCAAACCCATTCAACTGGTACAACATCCTTTGTATGATAATTTTGGGGAGCCCATGGCCAAAGAACCTGCCAGGACTAAACTTGCGCTGGACCTTAACAGTAAAATTATT
Source organism: Bacteroidota bacterium (assembly GCA_023429985.1). Classification (GTDB taxonomy): domain Bacteria; phylum Bacteroidota; class Bacteroidia; order Chitinophagales; family Chitinophagaceae; genus Flavisolibacter. The sequence continues at coordinate 9,578 of JAEZCV010000108.1, forward strand.
TTGTTCTTTGGATTTATAAGGCAGTATAAAGGACTTGATTTGCTGATACGTGCTATGGCAGACGAGCGTATTAAAAAAGCCGGCATTAAACTTCTGGTTGCCGGTGAGTTTTACGAGGACAGTAAATTATATGCCGACCTGATACGTGATAATGCACTTGAAAAAAATGTTTTGCTGCATACGCATTTCATTCCCGATAATGAAGTGAAATATTATTTATGCACTGCAGATTGCGTGATACAACCCTATAGAAATGCTACCCAAAGTGGTGTAACACCCCTCGCCTATCATTTTGAAAAACCCATGATCGTTTCCAATGTAGGAGGATTGCCTGCACTGGTGCCACATGAGAAAGTAGGACTGGTTTGTGAACCGGACCCTGATTCAATTGCAGATGCAATTCTGAAATTTTATGAAATGGGGGAAGATCATTTCATTCCTAACATCATAGAAGAAAAAAAGAAATACAGCTGGGCTAAACTGGTTGACGCCATTAAGTTACTCGCTATGAAAGTGAAAAGTTAATTGCTTTTCCCCTTCTCATGCTCTCTCTTCCTCTTTCTCTTTCTCTTCCTCTTTCTCTTTCTCTTTCCCTTCCTCTTTCTCTTCCCCTTTCCCAAATCTAAAGTTCATTTAAAGAATAATAATTTAACCTTGGAATAAATAAAAATTTTACCCAATCTTCCTCATTCATGGCTACATTAGCCCACAAATCGAAAAATCCTGATGATCTATCGTTCAAAAGCACCTTTACGTATTGGACTTGCAGGAGGAGGAACTGATGTTAGTCCTTATTCCGACTTATACGGTGGTGCCATTTTAAATGCAACCATTTCCCTTTACGCTTATGCCTCCATAGAGCCGCTGGAAGAGGAAAGGATTATTGTAGAATCTTATGATATGAAGGAAAGGCAATCCTTCAACCTTCAAACCGAACTTCCCCTGGATGGAAATCTTAACCTGCTGAAAGGCGTTTATAATTCTATTGTAAGAGATTATGGGAATATCAATAAAGGGTTTAAATTATCCACTTTTGTAGATGCTCCTGCAGGATCGGGACTTGGAACTTCATCCACTCTTGTTGTGGCCATCATTGGTGCCTTTGCCGAAATGCTGAGGCTTCCATTGGGTGAATACGATATTGCCCATTATGCATTTGAAATAGAAAGAAAATATTTAAACCTGGCTGGCGGAAAGCAGGATCAGTACGCAGCCACTTTTGGTGGCGTGAATTTCATGGAATTTTATTCCGATGATAAAGTAATTGTGAATCCGCTGCGCATTAAAGAACAATACCTTTTTGAACTGGAAAACAATCTGGTTTTATATTATACTTCCACCAGCCGTGAATCGGCAAAGATCATTGAACAGCAATCGGCCAATGTAGTTTCCAAAAAAGAAACCTCTATTGAAGCCATGCACCAGCTGAAACAGCAATCGCAAATGATGAAAGAGGCATTGTTGAAAGGAAAGCTGAACGAATTTGGTGAGATCCTTGATTATGGTTACCGGCAAAAAAGAAAAATGGCAGAGGGAATTTCCAACCCGTTGATGGAAGAAATTTATGAAACCGCAAAATCAGGCGGTGCTACCGGTGGAAAGATCTCCGGTGCCGGTGGTGGAGGCTTTATGATATTTTATTGTCCGGGTACTACTAAATTTACCGTGATCAACGGTTTGAAAAAATTTGGAGGAATACACAGGAATTATACTTTCACTGAACATGGATTAAAAACATGGACAGCCTAAATATATTTTATGGAAAAAATTAAATCAATCATTGAAGCATCTGTTGAGGTAAAACAAAGCATTTTGCAGGATGAGAATTTGCTGGAGATCATTCACCAATCTGTAAATGAAATAGTGCTTGCCTTAAAAGCAGGCAACCGTATTTATTTCTGCGGCAATGGAGGCAGTGCTGCAGATGCTCAACACCTGGCAGCTGAATTTTCGGGAAGATTTTATACCGACAGGAAGGCTCTTCCTGCAGAAGCACTGCATTGTAATACTTCCTACCTGACAGCCGTTGCCAATGATTACAGTTATGATGTGGTGTATGCAAGACTAATAGATGGTATTGGTAACCGTGGAGATATCCTTGTAGGTCTTTCAACTTCAGGTAACTCGGTGAACATTGTAAAAGCCTTTGAAGCTGCAAAAGAAAAAGGAATCGTAACCATAGGATTTACGGGTGCTGCCGGAGGTATGATGCGCTCATTATCAGATCATTTAATTAATGTTCCTTCTTCCGACACACCACGCATACAGGAAGCGCATATTATGATAGGACATATACTTTGCCAGCTGGTGGAAGAAAATTATTTTGGATAAACCTTCCTTTTCATGGAAATTAAAGAATGCATTGTACTTGCTGGTGGACTGGGAACCAGGTTAAGAGAAGCGGTTCCGGAATTACCCAAATGCCTTGCTCCTGTTGCAGGAAAACCTTTCCTGGCTTATGTGATTGATCATTTGCGCATGCAGGGCATTGAAAGATTCATTTTTTCACTGGGGTATAAATCAGAAATGATCGAAACCTTTTTAAAACAGGAATATCCCACGCTGGATTATGAAACAGTTATAGAAGAGGAACCACTTGGAACAGGTGGTGCTATTGCATTTGCTCTAACTAAAGCAAATTCTCAACATATACTGGTAGCAAACGGCGATACTATTTTTCGCATCAGCCTGCAAAAAATCTATGAAGTTCATAGATCAAGCAATGCCGAATGCACATTGGCCCTCAAGCCCATGCAAAATTTTGAACGGTATGGTGTGGTGGAAATAAATGATCAACAAAAAGTTCTTTCATTTAAGGAAAAGCAATTCTATTCAGAAGGCCTGATCAATGGTGGAATTTATTTAATTGATAGAATTGAATTTCAAAAAAGGTCATTCCCACAAAAGTTTTCATTTGAGAAAGATTACCTGGAGGCTGCATGCGATGAAGACCGGTTCTTTGCTTCGGTTCAGGATGCTTATTTTATAGATATTGGCATACCGGAAGACTTTGCAAAAGCACAAATGGATCTGAAAAAGGAAGCGCTTGATCTTTCTAAGATTGATGATTCCTGGACCTTATTTCTCGATCGTGATGGTGTGATCAACGATGAAAAGGTGGGACATTATATTTTGAACTGGCGTGAATTCATCTTCAGCAAAGGCGTTCTGGATGTATTTAAAAAGTTAAATGAAAGGTTTGGGAAGATCATTGTGGTGAGCAACCAGCGCGGTGTTGGCAAGGGATTAATGACTGAAGCTGCCTTACAGTCTATTCACCTGGAAATGCAACGCGAAGTGGAAATAGTAGGTGCCCGCATAGAGAAAATATATTATTGCACAGAAAAAGAGGACAATAATTTCTATCGAAAACCTAATCCAGGCATGGCTTACAGCGCTTTACATGATTTCCCGAACATTGACCCTGCAAAATGCATTATGGTAGGCAACAAGCCCAGTGATATGAAATTTGGCAGGGCGGCCGGCTTTTATACCGTATTTGTTAGAACTACCAATCCCGGCCAGCCTTTCCCCCATCCCGACATAGATGCTGTTTATCCCTCCCTCCCCGACTTTGCCGCAGCCCTTTAATCTTAGGATAATTTTTGATTTTTTTGTACGTTCTTAGCAATGACTAAAAAGGTATCCATTTTGAAAAAGCCTCTGTTCCTTCTTTCCTTCCTTATTTTATCCTGTGCTGCCTTTGCCCAGGTGCCGCAGATAACTCCTGCAGATTATAAGGCATTACTCAAAAAAGAGGATTCACTTAAGGTGATGATCAAAAATACCTTTCTCGACAGCCTTACTGCAGGCAGAATGCGTAACGACAGTATGTTCATCCGCACTTTTGTTCGCAGTCTATTAATTAAAAATTCTTTTTATTTTCCTTATGATTCTGTTTTGGGCATGTCGAAGATCTATGCGCCAGACAGTTCCTTTAAGATATTTACCTGGCACCTGGATTTTAATGGATCCTATATTCGACAAAGAGGAGCTATTCAATTTAAAACTAGGGATGGATCATTAAAACTGGTTCCCTTAAATGATTATTCCGAATTCGCGGAAAACGCCCTGGATTCTGTTCGTGATAAAAACAGCTGGATTGGAGCTGTTTACTACAACATGGTAAAAACCTCTCACAACGGAAAAGATTATTATACTTTGTTTGGTTATGATGGCAATAATAGCCGCAGTAATAAAAAATGGATCGAAGTATTAAGTTTTGATAACAGGAACCAGCCGGTTTTCGGC
>JAEZCV010000112.1 GCA_023429985.1 Bacteroidota bacterium
GCTTAAAAAGATGATAGCGGATATTTCGGAAAGAACAGGACCGTTTAACGGCAGAGGCTTTGTTGATTCGGCCCCGGTTCTTGAAAGGAGCTGGGCACAAAGAAGTGGTTTGGGATGGATTGGCAAAAACGGAAATCTCATAAATAAAAACGCCGGTTCATTCTTTTTCATAGCCACCCTCATTACTGATTTAGATTTAGCATACGACGATCCATACGCTAAGGATTTTTGCGGAACCTGCACAAAATGTATTGATGCCTGTCCAACAGCGGCCATTCATCCAAACAAGCTTATCGAAGGAAGCAAGTGCATTTCGTATTTTACTATTGAACTGAAAGACGAGATTATACCAAATGAAGTAAAAGGAAAATTCAACAACTGGATGTTTGGCTGTGATATTTGCCAGGATGTTTGTCCATGGAACCGTTTTAGCAGTCCTCATAAAGAAATAGAATTCAGTCCTTACCCGGCAGTACTTGATTTTTCCGAAAAAGAATGGAAAGAACTTAGCGAGGATATGTTTAGAAGCCTGTTCAAACACTCCCCGCTAAGCCGCTCAAAGTTTAAAGGAATTCAAAGAAATATCCGGTTCTTACTTCAGGAATCAGAACCTGAATCCGGTGCGAATGGAAATCCTTCTTAATTTATAACTAAAGGTTTCATTGAATACCGGGCAGTCACCCCATATACACATTACATAGTTCTCCACTTTTTCTTTATAATCTTTATACGAATAACCTGCAGTGAAAAAAATGGAATGTGATTTAATAGGAATAGAGTACCCTATTCCCAGGTCGTAGAACCAGCCATCTTCAAAAGTTGATTTTGTCCATTGGTTTTCTTCCATGGGCTCTGCCCATTCGAAATGCCTTCCACCCGAAGCATATAAAAAAGGCGTTTTACCTGAACTAAAAATATCCTTTCTCAACTCAAGAAACACAGGAATGGACCTGATCGCGTAATAATCCAGGCCTGCACCAATACCGGCAGAAAAAGTTTTAAAACGGAAACCATTCACCATGTTCATTTGAAATGCCGATCCTGCATCTCCTTCCAATACACCTGCCCTGAGTGATGATTGAAACCTGATCTTCTGAACTTTCTCTTCCTGCGCACCTGCGCCGAAAGAAAGGAAGCAAAACAATATGATCGCTATTATGTAGTGCATACTATTAGTTTGAAAAATTGATCTTGCTGATTTGTTTAACATCATTAATGTTGGAATAATCAAACTGATATAATCCATCTTTAGCAACAACAATGGCAATTCCATTTAGTGCTATGATATCATAAGTATCGAGTCCCGTAATATTTTTTATGGGTGTGATGTTATGAACATCAGTTGCATCAAGTATTCTTAATCCTGCTGCTCCATCGCAGATGAATATATTATTACCGTCCTTATCCAATCCATGCGGATTGGTGAATTCATAAGTTTTTACCAGTGATGGATTGGAAAGATTTGTTACATCAACAACATCCATCTGGTTAATAAAGCCCTGGCAGGCGTTTCCGGAACGCAGGGTAACATAGGCAAACTGTCCATCGGTAACTACAGGGTCGCAACTTCTTGCATGGCTGAATTGCCCAAGGAGGTTTGGATCGGAGGGATTTGAAGTTCCAAAAATGAACATGCCTGTGGTAGATCCGATAAATAATTTATCCTGGAAAGGATAAATGGTCTCAATGCCCCAACCAATATTCTTATTGTTGGTTTCTACTGGTTGCAATGGATTGGAAATATCAATGGAATGGAGTGTTGTATGAGATACCCCATAAAGAAAATTATTGGTGAGTGCAAACCTGGCCATAGATCCACCGCGGCCTCCGGGAGCAGCAGAGGCAGCCGAAGCAATGGAGAACTGGTTCCCTGTAGCATCGAAATAAAAACAATTCACGCAATTGCTCCAGCGGTTGTAAGTTTCACAATCCACAGTAGTATCCCGCTCTGAATAACCTGCAATAATTTTTACAGAATCAGGGTCGGTATGGTTGCCCCAGAAATAACCATTATTCTTTAAAATGTTATCCATAAATTTTACAGGCATAACATTCACCGGGTTCGAAATATCGAATACCACGATATCTGAATAGGAGTCGGCATATAAAAAAGAACCCTTAACTGCCAGGTCCACATTGCCGGGAATATTTATAAACCCAATGTTCTGTGGCGAGGCGGGATTTGAATTATTAATTACATGTATGCCTTTCTGTGGTTCATTCATAAAAATGTATTGCCCATAAACATAGATCTTACCTGCATTTTCAATCTCTCTGGGAGCGCTGCTAACCATTTCGGCTCTTACTTCACTCAGTGTTTTTATAATGGGCATATATATCTTGTACGTATTCCGGCATGTGTCCTTCAAACATCCCTGTAAAAAAAAAGCAAGTGGAAGTACTAACAGCAGTGTGGTTTGGGAAATGAACTTTTTCATTTTTCTTTTTTTTGTTTGACAACCACTATTTAAATAGCGTTGCCTTTATGCAGGACTTTTTTTTGGGAAACGTGAAAAACCACATGAATCGCCTGTGAGGCATTATTTTACTATACAGGGATAAATAATAAATGGCAAATGAGAATGAAAACCCATTTGCCATTTATATTTATAAAACGGAGTTATTTTAGATAGAACTGTGCATTGAATCCAAGAGAAAAAAGACGCTTACCTTCCGTTTCATTCAATTTGTTTAGTCCATATTGAACAGAAGGTCCCACCATAAATGAATGCCCTGCAATTTTTAAATCGTATCCCAGGTTGAGGTTAGCAAAAAAATGCGATTTATTTAAAGTGCTATGATCATTAAAATAAACTTTTGTTTGCTTATCAAATTGCCAGGCCTCAGAAGCCATCAGCCTTTGAAAAGAAAATCCACCCTGCAGCATCAGTGGAATTTTTTTGTTGATTTTCCATTCCAATAGCAGGGGTAGACTTAGGAAATGATATTTACTTTTTACTTCGTTCAGTTCCTGCCCATAATTAAGAAAAACTTCAGTGTAAGTAGTGCCGCCTGAAACTACGGATGGTGAAGAAATATATGTCCCCATTTTTCTTTTTGAGCTGTAATGATCATATCCCAAACCGCTTACCAGTGCAAATTTTTCTCCCAGTTTTTTCCTGAGTTTTATACCTGCAGAAAAATATAGACTGTTGTTGGTGGCAGAACCTTCTTCGCTAACGTTTGTTAAAGGAGGGGAGCCTGCTGAAACATCGAAATTATTAATGGTTTTCAGCCTGATGCCACTACCCTCGCCCGCAATTCCGCCGGCGAAGGAAATACCCCATTGAAATTTATTGCCAGATTGATTTTTCTTTTCCTGAAGGCGCACCACCGCAGGCAGCACTTCTGCAAGCGTATCTTTCATCAATATTGAATCGGATGATGAACTATCGGGGGAGGCTGTACCCGAAATGCGTGAATAAATTTCAGTCAGCTGCATCTCGGCAACATCGCTCTTTCCCGGGTCAGCACTCTTTTTAGCAAGGTCTTCTACCCCGGTTTCTTTAACTGTATTTGTATGATCACCATTTTCCTCCTTATTTGAAATTTGATCCCGGGAGAAGGTTTTTGCAATGGGTGTTTGTTCCCTCTCAGGCCGACTTGCTACTGCAACAACCTGACTATTGTAATTAGAATTTCTTTCTTCCTGAATAATGATTTCCTGCTTTTTTTCTGAATGGATGGTTGCAGAAGGAGCATGGCTTTCTAGACCTGTCATATCTGCACCGGAGATATTTGCCGTATTATTCTGTTCAGAAGCAGGAAATGGTTTTTGGTGATTGAGGGTTGCCTCTTTGCCTGGAGTTTCCCTGTTTTCATTCAACCACCAAATGCCACCGGAAATTAGAATAATGGCAAGCGGTATCCAAAAAGCCAACCGCCGGCGATCCTTCTTTTTACTGATCTGCATTTCAATTTTATCCCAAACAGGAGCAGATGGAACCAGGTTAAGCTCCTCCATCTTTTCTCTCACCTGCTTTTCAAATTCATTTTGCATAAGTTGCAAATTTTTGTTCTTTGTTTTTTTGTTCTACCCACTGGATCAGCAATGCCCTTGCTCTTGCATACTGCGATCGTGATGTACTTTCTTTTATTCCCAGGATCTTTCCTATTTCCACATGGTTAAACCCTTCCACAGCATATAAATTAAATATGGTCTGGTAGCCGGGTGGAAGTTGCCTTATCAAATCGGCCAGTTCCTTAGCTTCCATTTTTACCTCGGGATGCTGATCGTTATTTACCACGTGCATATGATCATCTGGAAATAAAAGGTCGGTCTGATAGCGCGCATTTTTCTTTAGATAATTAATGGCCGTGGTAACCATGATCCTCCGGATCCATCCACCCAGTTCTCCCTGGAATTTATACTGGGAGAGATGGAGAAAAACTTTTACAAATCCTTCCTGCAAAACATCTTCAGCATCGGCAGTTGACTTGGTATAGCGATAGCATACGCTCAACATGGGGCTCGCAAACAATTGATACAACTGCTTTTGTGCCGCAGGCTTCCCTTTTAAACAATCTTTTACCAGTAAATAATGATCCATGCCGGTTTTTGGTCTCGGTAGCTTTGACAACACAAAGTAGAGAAGCGTTGCAGCAAATAAAAATTAGTGCGAAGAATTTTTAAGGTTGGTAAGACCCTCCTGCATCATAGAGCCGTATGCCGTTTCGTAAAAAAGGCTGCTGAACTTTTGCCAGGGGTACCAGGAAAGGGTAAAATCCATATACCATTGAAGGGTTGAAGAATCGGCTCCCGGAAAGGCATGGAGTTCCCACCCATTTATCACCGCCGGACGTAAACCCTGTCTCACATTATATATTATTAAATTACTGTCTAATTGAACAGGATTACGATTAAAACTTCGGTCGGAAATTGTTTCACTTTCAACCATAAAACCGGGATGCCATTTCTTCCATTCTGTAGTGTCACTGATCTTATCCATCACCTTTGTATCAGCAGCCACATTAATGGCCCTGGAAATTCTAAGATTTGAGGGAATGAACAGAGACATGGCTGTAATTAATATAAAGATTACGAGGAAGCTGATGATAGCAAGTTTAATAAGTTTCATATTATTCCCAGCGGAAGAATTTTGCAGTAAGAAAATAGATCAGCACACCCCATCCTCCTAAAATTGCGATCTGTGGCCAGCAATTCCACAAAGAAGCACCTTCAAAAGCTACATTGCGCATGGCATCGTTTATAGCTGTTAAAGGAAGAAATTGAATGAAAGGTTGCATGAAAGCAGGTAAGGCTGTTTTAGGAAAGAATGTTCCGGATAAAAAATATTGTGGGAACATAAAAAGGTTGGCATAAATAGGAATTACATTCTGGTTTTTTGCAAGTCCGGTAATTAAAAAACCAAAGCCCATAAATACCAGTAATGCAATAAAGGCAAGAAATAGCATGTTAATGAATGTGACCAGTCCATTAGCGAGGTAAAAATCAAAAGCATAATACCCAAAACCAATCAGCACAACAACAGTCATCATCTGGAATAACACTTTGGCCAGTCCTTCACCCAGTAGAATGATATGTTTTTTTACAGGAGTTGAATACATTCTTTTCAACACCAGCGTTTCTCTTAAATTATAAAAAGAAAAAGAAACACCGAATACGGCTGCGCCAATCAAAGAAAAACCAATCATTCCCGGGAGAAAGAAATCGATCATTTTATAACGCCTTCCTTCTACCATGGTTTGAGAAACCGCTGCAATGGTTGGGCGTTGCGGATAGCGGATGCTGTCCAGTTTTGAGATAGAAACGTTTAATGCAGATACAAGCAAATTAAAATCTCTTTGAGATGCAGACGAGGTTCTTAATGAAACTGAAAATGGTTTTGCTGCGGTATCATTGTTTTGCCTGATATCAATTACAGCAGCTATCCTGCCTTTTCTTAATTCATCTTCCACATCTTTATTCTTGTCGGCCGGCACCAGCACAGGATTATTCTTTAAAAAAGAATATAACAGGTTGGAGGTATCCGCATGTTTTTCATAGGCAATTTTTACAGTAGGTATACCTCCACCACCAAGAGATGCGAAGATCCAGATAAGTACAACGGGGAAAAATAAACTGAAAAATATGGATTGCGGACTTCTGAAAGTAGCTTTCAGGCTTGCCCTGGTTAAAGCAAGCATGGCCCTGAACTGGTTATATTTTTTATTCATTTTAATTCCCCTGCCTAACACCAGGCATACGTGCAGTTACTTTATATAAAATTCAAAAGGCAGCCTTGCCTGAACAGATTGGGTCATTTCCCTGATCTTGATAACCTGCTGGTATATGCGAAAATTTTCTTCACCCATTTCTTTTCTCATAAGGGCTGCAGGTTCTGTTTTTTTATTTCCAAGCAGGCTATTGATCCAGCTTTCCGATTCGGGATATTCTTTCAAACCATATTTATCAAGTTTTGCCATCCTGGCAGCACAATCCACTGCATCCTGAAGATTGCCCATCCTGTCGACCAGCCCAATTTCCATGGCATCCATGCCGCTCCACACCCTTCCCTGCGCAAAGCTGTCTACTATGTTAATGTCCATTTTTCTTCCTTCAGCAACTCTTTGTTTGAACTGCAAATAGATCCTCTCAATTTCTGCCTGTATCATTCTTTTTTCAGCCTCGTTCATGGGGCGGTGAATGCCACCTGCATCGGCAAAAGGTGCTGTTTTTACACCATCGAAAGTTACACCCAGTTTATTTTTAAAGAATCCTTCCATGTTAGGTATCACGCCAAAAACACCAATAGAACCGGTAATGGTATTTGGATTTGAAAAAATGCTGTCGGCACCTGCGGCTATATAATAACCTCCGGAGGCCGCAACGTTGCCAAAGCTTACAATAACAGGCTTTCCGTCTTTTTTCGCCATTTGCAGTTCGCGCCAGATCTGGTCGGAGGCAAGCGCACTGCCGCCACCGGAGTTCACACGCAACACAATTGCCTTAACCGATTTATCAAGCCTTGCTTTTCTAATGATCTTTTGAAATTTTTCGCCACCAATATTATTGTCCGCTCCTAATCCGTCAACAATATCACCTTCGGCATAAATTACTGCGATCCTGTCGCCTCCTCCCTTTCTCAATTTAACAGCTTCCTTATATTTTGAAAAAGGAAGTATGGTCATTTTATCATGTTTTTCCAGGGAAAGGTTCTTTTTTATTTCATCCTTTATTTCATCATCATATTTAACGCCGTCAATAAGTTTATTCGCCAATGCATCCTGTGGCGTTTGAATAGCCTGTGTAACGGCAAGTGAATGAAGTGTAGCGGTATCGATTTTTCTTGCAGCTGCAGATTGAACTAGAAAATGCCGGTACATATCGCCCAGCCAGGCCTCGGTCTGGATTCGGTTCTCAGGGGTCATTTTTTCGGTGCGGAAAATTTCAGTTGCACTTTTAAATTTACCTGCATAAAAAATCTGGGGTTCAATATCGAGTTTATCCAGTGTACCTTTTATAAAGGGCATGGTGATGTTAAATCCTTCCCACGAAAACATACCTACTGGATTTATATAGATCTTATCGGCAGCATTGGCAACGAAATAGGTCTGCTGTGACATATAATCGGCCTGCGCGATAATGAACTTTTTTGATGAACGGAAATCAATCAGTGCATTTCTTAATTCATTGCTGGCGGCAAAACCATTAACATTAGAATTGGCGCGAATGATGATTCCGGAAATATTGTCATCCGTTTTAGCATGATCAATCAGGCGCACCATTTCATACAGGGTAGGAACTTCGCCCTCGCCGGCGATCTGGCTGAAGGGATCTTTAACGACCCTTTCGTTAAAACTAATTCCCAGGTCAAGTTCCAGTACGGTTTTAGCACTTAATTTTTGCTTTTCTTTGGAAGCAAGGCTTCCGGCAATTCCTACAACAATAAAAAAGGCTACCAGTGAAAAAACCAGTAATGCCAGGAAAGAAGCAAAGAAAAACTTAAAGAAACTTCTCATAATATTAAATTCTGCTGCCAAAAATAAAAGATATTTGATGCCATCTCTAATTATTATGAATAAGGCATACCTTCTCCTTGGCAGTAACTTAGGAAACAGGGAAGAATGGCTTGCCAGGGCAGCAAATGGACTGGAAAACCTGGGTTCCATTTCCAAACGGTCGTCGGTTTATGAAACAGAACCCTGGGGAAATGCTCACCAGCAGCACTATCTGAACCAGGCTATATTATTATTAACTGAAATTGATGCTGGCCTCCTAATGCAAAAATTGCTGGAAATTGAAGCTTTGCTGGGAAGAAAAAGAGATGAAAAGTATGGACCACGGACTATTGATATAGATATAATCTTTTATAACAGCGAAGTGATTAAAGAAAAAAACCTGGTAGTGCCGCATCCTCAATTTCATAAGAGAAGGTTTGCCCTGGAATGTTTGCATGAGTTAGCACCCGGCTACCTGCACCCTGTACTGGGAAAAACCGTTACTGAATTATTATACGAACTTGATGATCCTCTTGAGGTGAATAAAATTTATTGAAGCTTTAATGAACAGTATTTACATTGCGAGCCTAAGTGAAGTATACTTTTATAACTATTGAAGGAAATATAGGTGCGGGTAAAACCACGCTGGCACAACTTCTTTCGCAGCATTATAATGCAAGGCTGGTGCTGGAACAGTTTGCCGACAATCCTTTTCTTCCCAAATTTTACCAGAATCCGCAGCAATTTGCTTTTCCGCTGGAACTCTTCTTCATGGCGGAAAGGTTTAAACAATTGAAAGAACTGATTCAGCAAAAAGATCTTTTTCAGTCGCTTACTATTACCGATTACCTGTTTACAAAATGTTTATTGTTTGCGAGGGTTAATTTATCCGAGGATGAGTTCAGGCTTTACCAGCGCATTTTCGACATCATGTACCAGCAATTGCTGCAACCTGAAATCCTGATCTATTTGCATGCTCCGGTAAATAAATTGCAGCAGAACATTAAAAAAAGAAACCGTTCGTACGAGCAGAATATCCCGGATGAATATCTTTTTAACATCCAGGAAACCTATACACATTATATCAGGCAGCATCATATCAAAACACTTTTTGTTGATGCTTCCAATGCCGACTTCTTAGATAACCCTAAACATTTCCAGGCCATACTAAATGCTTTGGATAAAGATTACCCCGAAGGGCAGCATTTTATCAGTCTGCCTGATTAATATGATAGTTCTCGCTGATCGCGTCCTGATCTGCGCAAAGGAATAATTAAAACTTCAACTGTGTGTTTCAATCTGCGCAAATCAGCGGGAAACAAAATTTCCATGTCCCTTATCTTTGAAAAATGCAGTTCCGGCGGGCCAGCTTAGCTCCTCTTAATCATCGTGAGTTCCGTTTATTTATTTTAGTGCGGTTTTTTTATGTGATGGCCCTCCGCATGGTTGCCACTGTTGTTGCCTACCAGCTGTTCCAGCTTACCAAAAGTTCATTTGCAATTGGAATTGTAGGTTTATCGGAATTCATTCCGGTATTCACACTCGCCTTGTATGCCGGGCATAAAATTGATCGCTCCGATAAAAGAACCCTGCTATTAAAAGGTATTCTAGCCTACTCACTTTGTGTAGTGGCTTTAATAATTGTAACAAGCGAATGGGCTATGCAACAAATTCCTTCCGGCACGCTTCCGGCTTTCTTTTATGCCATCATTTTTATTTCCGGAATCATCCGTGCATTTGCAGGTCCAACATCTTCGGCCTTGATATCGCAGGTGGTGCCAAGAAATGTTTTGCATTTTGCTGCAAGTTTAAGTTCATCTACATTTTTATTTGCTTCTATTATGGGACATGCATCAGCAGGATTTTTAATAGCGTGGTTAGGCGTAAATGGAACGTTTTACCTAGTGCTCGGGTATGTTTTAATAGCCGCCGTGTTTTTAAGTTTTGTGGAAAGAAAACCCATTTTGCATAACGACCTAACCATTAAGGCATGGGAAAGTGTGAAGCAGGGATTGCGATTTGTTTTCCGTCATAAAGTTCTACTGGGAGCCATTTCTGTGGATCTTTTTGCAGTATTGTTTGGAGGAGCTGTTGCCATGATTCCCGAATTTGCCGATCGTATTTTGAATGTTGGTCCCATTGGTTTTGGATGGCTGAATGCGGCCATTGATATTGGCGCCATTACAACCATCATCATTATCACTTTAAATCCATTAAAGAAAAACCAGGGCAGGATCATGCTGAGTGTTGTAGGAGGATTTGGTTTATGCATCATTGCATTTGGACTTTCCTCTTTATACTGGCTGTCTTTTGTTGCGCTGGTTGTTGCCGGAATGCTGGATGGAATAAGTGTGGTGGTAAGAAGTACAATTTTACAGTTAACCACACCCGATGAAATGCGTGGAAGAGTAAGTTCGGTGAATACCATGTTCGTTAATTCATCCAATGAACTCGGCCAGTTTGAAAGTGGTTTTGTAGCCAAAGCCATGGGTGCTGTGCCTTCCGTGATCTTTGGTGGATTTATGACTTTGATTGTAGCTATTATTGCCTGGTTTAAAGCGCCTGGGTTGCGGAAGTTTGAATATTAAGGTTGCTTCGCAACGGAAAGGCAAACGCAAAGAACGCAAAACAGGCGCAGAGAACGCTAAGTAATTTAATCAATACTTGCGCCCATTACGCTAAACTGAACTTCATAGCGTTTGCCTTTTCAAAATTCCCTAACTTTCAATTTCAACCCTTCTATATGAAACGCAGAGATTTTATTCGCAACACTGTTATTGCAGGAACAGGAATATTGTTAAGTGCCGATGCACTGGCTTCCCTATTAAATTTAAATCCCAACAATATAAAAATGCTCAGGAAAAATGTGGGCATATTTACCGAACGTGGTGGCACCATTGGTTTTATACAATCATCAACAGGATTTTCAGTGATCGATTCACAATTCCCGGATACATCACAACATTTAATAGATCAGTTAAAATCACGGGCTACGTTGCCTTTTAAATACTTGTTGAACACACATCATCACGGCGACCATACCGGAGGCAACATTAGTTTTAAAGGCCTCGTTGAAAATGTTATCGGGCATAAGAACTGCCTGGAAAATCATAAACGCACAGCCGAAAAAGCAAATAGTACAGAAAAACAATTATTTGCTGATATTGTTTTTGATGATGACTTGAAATTAAAACTGGACGACGAAAAAATAAAAGCATATTATTTCGGCGCCGGACATACCAATGGCGATGCCATTTATCATTTTGAAGATGCCAACATCATGCATGTAGGTGATTTGATGTTCAACAAAAGACATCCTTTTGTGGACAGAAGCGCAGGTGCCAATATGAAAAACTGGACCAAGGTGCTTGATAGCATTTACAAAAAAGCAGATAGCGATACCATCATCATCTTTGGTCATTCAAGAATTCCGGGTGAAGAAACCGGCAACCGCGAAGACCTGATGAAATTCAAAGACTATTTGGAAAAAGTGCTTGCCTTTGCCGAAACATCTGTGAAAAAGGGATTGAGCAAGGAAGAATTTATTAAGAACACTTCTATCCCCGGCGTAACCGAATGGAGCGGACAGGGAATTGAAAGACCGTTGACGGCGGCGTATGAGGAGGTATCAGGATAGGCAGGATTATAGGATTGGCAGGATTAGCCTTTATTCCATGGGTGATTTTTACGTACTGATTAGGCAGATTTCAAATTGCCCAAATTATCTAATTCCTACAAGTTTTTCCAACACCAAAAAAGTTGCGGGGCAAAAACTCGCGTTCTTTAGGGTAAGTGCTTTTCTTTTTATAATTACATCTTCATCGGTATAAGGAAAACGTGCGCAGTCGGAAGGACGCACATCATAAACCGAGCATTTATTATCTGTTCCAAGAAATGGACAGGGAGATGACTTCACCACGAAATCGCCATCTTCATCCACCCTTAAATAATTATCAATGAAAACACTTTCTTTTTGTCCCAGGAACTTACTGATCCTTTTTATGTCGGGCGTTTTAAAGCGGGGAGAATAATTTTTACAACAGGCCGCACAATCCAGGCAATTCACATTTTGAAAAACTTCATTATGTACTGAGGGAAGCTGCTTTAAAACCTTGTTCTTATCGGCACGGTCAAGAAAAGCCCTGAACTGCTTTTGCTTTTCACGACTTCTTTTTTCCCAGTTATGTAAGGGGGAGGCAGGCATGCGCAAAGGAACGAAATGCCGGCGAGGAAGGCAAAAACCCTAAGTTAAAGTTCCTTCCCCGGCAAGCTTTTGCACATTCAGTATTTGATTGCCATTCTACCTACCTTTGCGGCCTTTAAGGATATATTTATGAGCCTTTTCGAAAACCAGACAAAAGAATTCCAGCGCCGCCACCTCGGCCCTGATGAGAACCAGACAAAAGAAATGCTCGCCGCAATAGGTGTGGCTTCATTGGAAGACCTGGTAGATCAAACCGTTCCGCCTTCCATCAAAATGAAACATAAGCTTGATATTCCGGCCGCCATGAGCGAATCGGAATACCTGGAGCATATCAAGGAAGTTTCATTAAAAAATAAAGTATTTAAATCCTATATCGGGCAGGGTTATTACGATACGCATACCCCCAGCGTTATACTTCGCAATGTTTTTGAAAACCCGGCATGGTATACACAGTATACACCTTACCAGGCTGAGATCTCGCAGGGAAGACTGGAAAGCCTGCTGAATTTTCAAACCGTGGTGAGTGAACTTACCGGACTTCCTCTTGCCAATGCTTCGCTTTTAGATGAAGCTACGGCAGCCGCGGAAGCCATGACCATGTTCTTCAACCAGCTTAATAAAGACATTGATCATATTTCAAGGCCCAAATTTTTTGTTGATAACGAGATCTTCCCTCAAACAAAAGATGTGGTATTGACCAGGGCAAATCCTGTGGGTATCGAGGTTGTGTTTGGCGATTACAAAACTACGGCTGTTGATGAAAGTTATTTTGGTGCCCTGGTTCAATATCCTAATAACAAAGGTTCGGTTGAAGATTACCGGAGTTTTATTGAGCTGGTTCACAATAAAGGTGGCTATGTTGCCATGGCTACCGACCTTCTTGCCCTAACCTTATTAACGCCTCCCGGAGAACTGGGTGCCGATGTTGCTGTAGGTTCAGCACAACGTTTTGGTGTTCCATTAGGCTATGGTGGTCCGCACGCTGCTTTCTTTTCGGCAAAAGATGAATTTAAAAGAACCATTCCCGGAAGGATCATAGGAGTAAGCATTGATGCACAGGGCAACCGCGCATTACGCATGGCCCTGCAAACAAGAGAACAGCACATTAAACGTGAAAAAGCAACTTCGAATATTTGTACCGCCCAGGCATTGCTTGCAAACATGGCAGCTATGTATGCGGTATTCCATGGGCCGGAAGGATTGAAAAATATTGCAAAGAGAATTTCTGTATTAACACATGCACTGGCGCAGGAACTTACTGCCAAAGGATTTGAACTGGTAAGCAATCATTATTTTGATACCATTGTTTTCAGTGCTGCCGATATTCAATCCATTAAGAAAAGATCAGAAGAAAAAAAGATCAACTTCAGGTATTTCGATAATGATCTTGTGGGAATTTCTCTCGATGAAACCACTACCTGGTCGAATGTGCTTGATATCTTGATGATCATTGATAATAAACAGGATTCTTCTGCAGAAAGTTTTTCTGTTGATGAGCACCAGACTTTGGATAATATTCCAACTTCTCTTACCAGGACATCTGAATTTCTTACCCATCCCGTTTTCAATACCCATCACAGCGAAACACTGATGATGCGTTATATAAGAACTTTGGAAAGCAAAGATTTTTCTCTGGTACATGGAATGATTCCTCTGGGAAGTTGTACCATGAAACTAAATGCAGCCAGTGAAATGATGCCACTCAGCTGGTCGCACTGGGCCAAGATCCATCCTTTTGCACCCGCAACACAGGTAGAAGGGTATTCCTTTATTGTAAAAGAATTCAGCCGTTATTTATGCGAGATCACTGCCTTTGATGCCTGCAGTCTGCAGCCTAACAGTGGTGCACAGGGGGAATATGCAGGACTGCTTACCATTAAAGCTTACCACGAAGCCAATGGCGAAGGACACAGGAATGTGATGCTCATTCCCATATCAGCACACGGCACCAATCCTGCTTCGGCAGTAATGTGCGGAATGAAAGTGGTTGTAGTAAAAGCGCTCGAAAACGGGTATATCGATGTTGAAGACCTGAAAGCAAAAGCAACGCAGCATGCAGCCAATCTTTCGGGAATCATGATCACTTATCCATCCACCTATGGTGTGTATGAAGAAACAGTGAAAGGGATCACTGAAATTGTTCACAGTCATGGCGGACAGGTTTACATGGATGGTGCTAATATGAATGCACAGGTAGGCATTACTGCACCAGGATTAATTGGAGCGGATGTTTGTCATTTGAATTTGCATAAAACATTTGCTATCCCTCATGGAGGTGGTGGCCCCGGTATGGGACCTATATGCGTGAAGCAACACCTTGCCAAACATTTACCCGGTCATGCAGTAATACCCCAGGATGGAAATGCTTCCGGCGCCGTATCGGCTGCACCTTATGGCTCTGCATCAATTCTACTGATCTCTTATGGATACGTGAGAATGCTGGGCGCAGATGGTTTGCGCATGGCAACTGAATATGCCATACTGAATGCAAACTATATGCTGGCACGACTGAAAGATAAATTCGATATTCTTTATACCAACCATCATGGTGCTTGTGCACACGAATTTATCGTTGACTTGCGTCCATTTAAAAAATCGGCAGAAATTGAAGCTGTAGATGTTGCAAAACGATTAATGGACTATGGTTTTCATGCACCCACAATGTCGTTCCCTGTTCCCGGAACAATTATGATTGAACCTACGGAAAGTGAAGACAAGGCTGAACTTGACAGGTTTTGTGATTCTTTGCTGAGCATCAAGAATGAAATTGTAATGGTGGAAGAAAATAAACTTGACAGGAAAGACAATCCTTTAAAGAATGCGCCACACACCATGCATAGTGTATGCTCAGATGAATGGAAGAAACCATATTCAAGAGAAATGGCTGCTTTCCCAATGGAAATTATTAAAAGCAATAAATTCTGGCCTGCTGTATCCAGGGTTAATGATACTTATGGCGACAGAAACCTTATATGCGTTTGCCTGCCTACAGAAATGTATGCAACTGAAGCCTGATAATGAATTATACTTAGTAAAAACCCCTTCAACCGAAGGGGTTTTTCATTTTAAGTCATTAGTAAACTTTCCCATGTTTTTTTGATTCTATATATTAACCAATAAGATCCTAAACCCTTACCCATGGCAGATTTACATTATACAAAATATTTTAACAGGGCTTTGATATCTGGATTTTAAAACATTATATTGGTAGTCCTAACCTAAACCCCAACTATGGAAACAATCTTTCAGGCACCTGCTCAATTACATCATAAGATCAGGTCTGCCACCCAGGGATACTGGGTAGGAAATTTTTATACTAAATTGATGGCCTTACTTTACCAGGTAAAAACACTTGGTATCAGCAACAGGCTTGGTGATTATCAAAGACGCAAACTCGGCGTTTTCAACCTTCTTAATTTTTTCCAGCTTATTACAGGCATCTTAATTCCAATATCTGGAATTCTTTCCAATAATAATTTTTCAGTAAAAGCATGGCTGATCATTTGTTTGCCAGCAATGACCAGTGCCATTGTTTTATTATTAAACCATTTTGAAAGATATCGTTCTGCACTGCTTACTTATTTTTTATTGTACCCTTTTCTAACCTGCGTAGTTTATATAAATGGCATTAATGCAGGTATTGCACTTCAGTTTATTTTATTTGGAATCTTATCGGTGTTCTTTATAAAAGACATTGGCTATATGTTATTCATGATAGGTCTTTCCATGGTAAGTTATTTTGTACTTGCTGTGGTTTTAAAAGAACATGTTTATGAATTACAGAAAGAAAGCAGTTTTCTATATTTACTCAATCATGCCATTGCCATTGTATTTATTTACTGCGGTTTGTACCTGATAAAAAAAGAAAATCATGGTTACCAGCACAGCATTTTAAGAAAGAATCGTGCATTGCACAAAAGGAACCTTGAAATAAAAAAACAAAAAGAACTGGTTGCAGATAAAGCTTTTCAACTTGAAGCCAGGCAAACCGAATTAACAGAACTCAATGCAGTAAAAAACAAACTATTCTCAGTTGTTTCGCACGATCTTCGTTCACCTTTATACGCATTGAGAAATGTATTCCAGAATTTCACTAAATACGATATTCCTCCCGATGAAATTAAATCAACAGTAAAAGAAATGGCCAATGATCTGAATTATACCATTGGTTTAATGGAAAATTTACTGGAATGGTCGAAGAACCAAATGAAGACAGATGCCGTAAGAACTTCTGAAATAAATGTTTCCGAACTTATTCATAATGTAGTTCAGCTCCTGAGATTGCAGGCTGAAGCCAAGCAGGTATATATTGAAAGCAAAGCCGATGAACCTGTGATTGTAGTTGCCGATAAGGATATGATTCACCTGGTATTAAGAAACCTTGTTTCTAATGCTATTAAGTTTACCCCTAACAAAGGAAAAATAGAAATTGGCATTAATGATCTCTCCAGTTTTGCTGAAGTATATGTACAGGATTCCGGAGTTGGCATTAGCAGGGATGCATTAAAAAAGATCAACAGTAATAATTTTTATTCAACTAAAGGAACTGCAAGCGAGTCGGGAACGGGATTGGGATTGATGTTGTGTAAGGAATTCCTTGTAAGAAATGGTGGACAAATGCATATTGAGAGTAAGCCGGGCAAAGGCAGTGTGTTTTCATTTACACTACCAACAGCATAATCAGGAAAAAGGATCCCCTTTTCTCACCCTGGATTCGATAATGCTTCCAATCTGGTTTAAAAGTTCCTGGCGGTCGTAACTACCCGACCATTGCCTGTAGCCCTTCACAAGAATTACTTCCTTGGGTGGCTGTTTTTGGGCAACACCCTGAAAATCAACCAGTTTAGCCTGGTATATACCGTTACTTTCAGGGGAAACAATATAATGAGCCAGCCCTTCTTCAAAAGGAACCACAGCGTTTATTACCATTTAAAAAATTTGCAATTGGGAAACAGCAAAAAAAATGCCCTTTTTGAAATATCAGCCCCCTTTTGGGATTTTCTTAAAACCCCACCCCTTTCATTTAAAAACTGGCACTATTTTCTAAGCTATACATGTATTGTTCATTAAAACTTTGAATTATGAAGCAGAATCCGAATTTAGGACGACAGGATGGTCGTCAGAACGAAGACCAGTTAAATCAGAATGTTCAACAGGACCAGCAGCAGCAGGGTCAACCTCAAACAATATCTTCTCAACCTGGTAAGGACAAATCTTATGGTTCCGAACAGGGTTTCCAGAGAAGTTCAGAAGGTTCGCGTCAGCATGAAAGACAGACAGAACTTGAAAGCGATTCAGAAATGAATACGCCCTAGGTTGAACAAACCTGGTAAAAAAGGAGGTCCTTAGGGCCTCTTTTTTATTTTACCACATCCAGGTCTTTTATCTGCTTTTTGTACGCGGATGGCAATAATATAGCTTTCAGAAACCAGTCAAGCTTCATATACCTAAGGAGCTTATACAAGGGAACAATTGGCTTTAAAAGAGATACATTACCCATTTTAAGCAGTTTTCTTACCAGTGGAGGCACCACCATTACCTGCCCCTGTTTCAAAACAAAATACCGGAAAGCACCCAGGTGTTTTTTATATTGAAGAAAAAGGTCTTTTGTAT
>JAEZCV010000113.1 GCA_023429985.1 Bacteroidota bacterium
GTTCAGGAACTTTGAACAGGCGGAATCAGAAATAGCTTTTCTTGAAAAATTCAATATCAGGAAGATATTTATAGATGATGATGATTATCCAAAGCGGCTTTTTCATTGTTACGATGCCCCGGTTTTGCTATTTCACAAAGGAATGGCAAACCTGAATACATCAAAAATAATAGGGATAGTTGGTACCCGAAATGCCAGTGAATATGGCAGAACGGTAACTGAAAAACTTATACAGGACCTGGCCGGTCTGGATATTTTAATTATCAGTGGTCTTGCCGTTGGAATTGATGCCATAGCGCATAAAGCTTCAATTAAGAATAACCTGCCCACTGTTGGGGTAATAGGTCATGGACTGGATAATTTATATCCTTATGAAAACACTTCGCTTGCAAAAGAAATGGTTAAAAACTCAGGAGGCTTGTTAACAGAATTCTTTAGTGGAACTAAACCAGATAAACATAATTTCCCATTACGAAACCGGATTGTGGCAGGATTGTGTGATGCTTTGATAGTGATAGAAACGAATGTAAAGGGAGGAAGTATGATCACAGCAAAACTTGCAGATTCCTACCATCGCGATATTTTTGCAGTTCCCGGAAAAGTTACAGACAATAAAAGTAGTGGGTGTAATTACCTGATCAGGAAAAACAAAGCAATGATGATCACCTGTGCAGATGATCTTATTGAAATGATGGGCTGGCAGGAAAATAAAATAAAACCTAAAAAACAAAGAGAATTATTTCATGAATTTTCTGAGGCAGAGAAAAATATTATCAAATTCCTTGAAGAAAATGGAATGAAGTCGATTGATGAATTAAATGGAAACTGCAATCTTACCAGCAGTGAAACTGCAGCTGCGATTTTAAACCTGGAATTAAATGGAATTATAGAGTCGCTCCCGGGTAAAATATATCGATTGATGCATTAGTCTACCAGGTTATTTCTAACAGCAAAAAATACTAGTCCTGCAGTATTCTTTGATCCAAATTTTTCCATCAGCCTGTCTTTAATGGCTTCTACCGTACGGGGACTGATCTCCATTTTCTGAGCAATTTCCTGGGCTGTAAATTCCATGCAGATAAATTTCAGCACGTCTCTTTCCTTATCACTTAAAGTAATTTCCCTGTTAAGTGAAGGCACTATTTTTTGTTTTGAATGAGCTTTCTTCAACAATATGCGGTTCACAAAGCTATTCAGGTAATATCCTTTTTCATGAACATCCATAATGGCCTTCCTGATTTCGGAAGGTTCTGCGTTTTTAAGCAGGTAGCCATTAGCACCGTTTTCCATCAGGTGAGAAACAAATCTTTCATCTTCATACATGCTCAGAACAATAATATGAATCTGGGGAAAGTTCTTACTGAGAAGTTTAGTGGTTTCTATTCCATCTTTACCGGGCATGCGAAGGTCCATCAATACAACATCGGGTTCGGCGGCTACAATGCCTTCCAGTAATTCATTTCCATTCTCTGCTTCCTGCACAAATTTTATATTGGTGAACGGCCGCAGGGAAAGGATTACACCTTTGCGAAATATTTTATGATCGTCAGCTATTGCAACTTTAATTACATCCATACCTTTCCTAATGGCTTTAAAATTAGGAATTTGATCCCAACGATTCCAAATGTTCTTCCTTGGGAATTTCCAGTGTGACTTTATAATATGTTTGAGAAGGATCTTTTTCGAAATATATATTACCATGAACAACCTTTAACCGGCTGCTGATATTTTTCAATCCAAGTCCCACATTACTTTTATTGAGTTTATCAAAATCTGCCTGCACAATACCGCGGCCATCATGATGAATACGAAGGATAAACATGCCGGCATGAACATTTTGCGTTAAGTGAATGAAACTGGAGTTACTATGTTTTAAAATATTATTGATCAATTCCTGAATTACACGGAACACGATCAATTCCACTTCGGGTTTTAATCTTTCCCTGTAATCATGAAACCTGCTGCTGGCATTAATTGCACCAGAGCCACTGATCTTTTGAAAAAGATCATTAGTTGCAGATTCCAGTCCAAAATTTTTCAGAGTGGGAGGCATCAGGTTATGACTGATATTCCTGATCAGCTGAATGGTATCATCGAGTATTTGCCTGGCCTGGAAGATGGATTGCAGCTGTGAAGCTTTATCCAGGTTCACCAGGTTTTCATTAAGGTATAACCTGGCTGTAGCCAGCAAAGGACCTGCATCATCGTGCAAATCGGCGGCCAGTCTTTGCCTTTCCTCTTCCTGTAAACGAATAGAAGCGTTTAAGAGAATTTTTTGTTGCTCATGTTCCAGGTGCTGGAGCTTAAGCTGGTAGCGAATCACTTTACGCTGATGAAAAATTATAAAAAGTATCAGGCCGATAGTAAGAACAAGCATGCCAAGGGTTCCGAGGAACAATACCAGGGAAATGCTTGAATTTGACGATGCCTGTAAGAGAAACATAAAGTTAGTTTGAGTGTGGTTTTATTCTAAAGGTTTTGGATTTTTTGTTTTGCGCGATCAGGTTGGCAATACCAATAGCAAAAAAAACATTTTTTACAATATAGAAAACATAGGTCAAAAACCAGTAATCATCCAGAATTTTAGATCCGGCTTTTTCAGCAAAGAGGTAGATAAAGAAGCTTCCCCCTAAGTAAATTAATATGCCAATGGCGATCCAGAAATGATAGCGGTTGTAAATAAAAGAATCGCTTAAGTCATTCATTTGCTCATAGAGATAATAGAAACAATAGATCATGATTAAAATTGTTTCTACACCAATGGGAAGCGAGTCAAAGTTCTTTGCGGATGGATTGAAATTAAAGATTACAATCCCTAAAAATATTAAACTAGAAAAAATTATTGCCTTTTTATATTTCTCATTTACAGAAATCCTGTAAAAAATTGCTGCAAAAATAGCATACTCAACTATGGTAAAGAGTGCGTTGTTAAAATAATGGGCTTTATCTGGAAGTATGAGCGAAATAATATTAAAAAGGCTATTAAATATGCAGATTGACAAAACAAACCAAATAGTTTTAATTCTTTTGAACGGCTTAAGAAAAAATAGAATTTGTATGATTACAAATAAATCCGCTGCAAAAACCCCATAAAAAAAAAGGTCTTCTATAGTTTCGGTCATTGCCTCAAATATAGAAAACCTCCCTAGAAATTAAAAATTAGCTTATTCAGCCTCCCACCATATAGAACCTTCGTCTTTGATAGGCCTAGTTCTAAACGTTTTTTTAGTCATGACAGTAAGTTTTGTTAACAGCTGTAAAATTTCATTCTTAATGTTCTTTATTCAATGGGTATAAAACAGGCTCACCTAATAATTTTTTTTAATAACCCGCTCTGAACATGTATTTCCACCAACATTTAATGGTGTTTGCCCCATCAATAAAACGTGAATATACGAATAGTTTTGCGTATTTTTACTAAGGATATTTTCCAAATTTTTCCAGTTTGCAATGCCGGAGTGTCCGTTCTCAATTGGGAAAAGACTGCATTTATTTGAATTTTCGAAGGATTTTGTAAAATTACCCCTCTGCTCCGATTATAACCAGAGGCTATTTGAAAAAATTCAAAAATCGGAATAATCTAAAGTTATAATAAGTATTTTTACGAAAGAGGTTTAGTAAAAACCCTTAAAAATTTACCTGTATTAAATACCAATTATTTAATCTAAACATTATCATTGACCGTAAAAATCCTTTAGTTTTGACCCCTACTGCTTATAACCCAATTAATTAAACCAATTTCCATGACTGCCCAGCAAATTAAAGTGGCCATTGCCGATGACCACAAAATCTTCAGGGATGGAATTAAGATGGCCCTTAAGGATAGAGATTACCTGAAAATATTATGGGAAGCCGAAGATGGCCGGGACCTGATGCACAAACTTAAATTGAAGCAACCTGATGTTTTGTTAATGGATATCAGGATGCCTGAAATTGACGGAGTAAATGCGATCGGTATCATCCGGAAAGAATACGAGGATATAAAGATCATTGTTCTCACGATGTACGACGACCAGGAAATGATCACAAAAATGATGGAGATGGGTGCCAATGCTTATTTAACAAAAACAACCGAACCCGACGAAATTTACCAGGCCATTCTCACCTGCATGAATGATGATTTTTACTTCAACGACCTGGTGAATAAGGCTGTTTTATTAAAACTCCAGCATAAAAAAGCAGTAAAACAATTCTACCCCAATCCTGTAAAATTTTCTGAAAAAGAGATCCGCATATTGAAATGCATTGCAGAGGATAAGACCACTGAAGAAATTTCCAAAGAAGTATTTCTCAGTCCACGCACCATTGAAACCATACGCCAGCAGATGAAGCAAAAAGTAGGTGCTAAAACCATTGCCGGACTTGTAATGTATGCTACAAGAAATAAATTGCTGGACTGATGAATGGCGATTCAAACGTAAATGATGCATTTTTTACCGGCATGTTTCAGGATGTTTGGAAGCTGATGTTACCCGAGGCGCTAACGAAAACAGAAATAGATTTCATACTGGATGTTTGTAATTTAAGTGAAGGAAAAACTTTACTTGATTTTATGTGTGGTCATGGCAGGCATGCCCTGGCCCTTGCCGAAAACAGGATCCAGGTAACAGCCATTGATAACCAGGAGAAGTTCGTACAGGAGATACAAACTAAGGCCGGTAATTCTGGCTTACCCCTTACTGCAATCAATTCCACGGCAGTAGATTTTAAAACTGATAAAAAATTTGATGCCATCATTTGCATGGGAAACAGTTTCAGTTTTTTCAATCTAGCTGATACAAAATCAATTATTGAAAACTGGGCAAAAGTTTTAAATGAAAATGGAAGGATCATTATAAGTTCCTGGATGATCGCCGAGATTGCAATTAGACAATTCAGAAAACGAGAATGGTTTTCGGTTGAGGACTATAAATATTTTCTTGAAAATACTTTCAAATTTCAACCTACGAGAATTGAATCCACGCAAACAATTATTTCGAAAGAAGGAAAAATTGAAACACGAGAAGCGGTTGATTATTTGTATTCTATAAATGAACTGGAAGAACTTTTTCTTCTCAACAATTTAAAGATCGCTGCATTATATGCAACACCCCGGAAAAAACCTTTTACAATAGAGGATGCCCAGGTTTACATTGTATTGGAGATGGTTATGCCATAGAAACCACCCCATTTTTGATAGCCACCATTGCCAGCCCTACCCTGCTATTTACATCCAGTTTTACAAACAAGAGGTCGCGTAAGGCCTCCACGCTTCTTGGCGACAATCCCATTTCCTGTGCAATCTCTTTATAAGTTTTGTCTGTACATGCCATTTTTAAAAAACTGATCTCCTGGTCTGTCATCAAAGCATTCTGCACTTTTGGATTAGCCACCGAACTATTGCGAAACAAATTGGCCAGTCTTCCTGCTGTTTGCGTTGAATAATAATACCCCGAGCCCATTACAGAATTGATGGCAAATTTTAATTCGGAAGGATCTATATCTTTTTTAAGAAATCCTTTCACACCAGCCTGCAATAACCGGATAAGCGTGAGTTCAGAATCGTACATGGTAAGCATCAGCACATGAATCCCGGGATGGTGCTTTTTTAACCAAATGGCTGTATCATATCCATCCATTTCTGGCATGCTTAAATCCAACAAAACTACATCCGGTGCCTGCTGTTGCTTTAGTTTTTCAATAAACTCCAATCCATTCCTGGCCTCATAAATCACTTTGCAATCAGGGAAACTGTTTACCAGGTTGGCAAGTGCACTTCGCAACAGAACATGGTCATCAATAATTACAATTTTAGTCTGGCTCATATTAATATGGTACTGTTATTAAAATTTTTGTGCCCCTGCCCAGGACACTGTCCAGGAATAATTCACTTCCTATGGTCTTAGCCCGGCTTATCATATTTAAGATCCCGGAATGAACCTTTTCATGCGGACGGCCCGGATCATAAATAAAACCAACTCCATTATCTTCAATTTTGGCAATTAAATTTTCGGTTTCATAATTCAATTCCAGGTCCACTTTTGTTGCACCTGCATGCTTCAAAATATTATTAAATCCTTCCTGGAATATCCGGAATAATACAAGTTCTTTTTCACAATCAATAAAAATGGGATCCCCTTGTATTCTCAGCTTAACTTCAATTTTAGATGCCTGCTCAAGCTTTTCAATTTCAGCCCGAATGGCTTTGTGCAGTCCAAGATTTTTAATGATGTCTGAATTCATACTTCTTGATAAATTATTCAGGTCGCCAATTGCCTTGGTCAGGATATCAATAGAAGCATTTGTGCTTTTGTAAATCTTACGGGTATCTTTCCAGTTGATGGTATTTAGGTTCAACTTGGCAAGGGTGAGAGAAAGGCTGATATTATCATGTATCTCTTTAGAAATATCCAGAAAGGTTTGTTCCTGTATCTCCACCTGGGATTTCAATAAATTCCTTTCATTATCCAGCATCACTTTTTTCATGTTATCCATATACCCTAATAACCTTTTCTGATAGAGATATAGAATCAAAATGATCAACCCGGCGAGTAAAAATATCACCACGGTTGTTAAGGTTATAAAAAAGATCAGTTGATCGATTTGAGGCGACATGATAAGGCTTTAATAAGAGTTATAAACAAAAAGAAGTAAAAAATATTAACTATTGTATATAAGGAATTATACAGTTCAATATTGCTTAATCTTATATAGTTCATGAGGAATGAGAATGGAAGTGTAGACAGTGCAAAAAACATCAATCCAGACGCTATCCAAAAATAAGGATCCTTCATAATTGGAGTTGGAGGAAGTTTTTTGAACATGCTATTAAAATATAAAATACAGGGTACTAATAAAATGAAGGATTCCCAAATAAAAATTTTTTCAAGGGTATGTAATTTCAAATAACCATGCTGACTTAAATCATTTATCAATAAAAAAAATGAAATGCCAAAAAACACAATTGCAAAAAAAACTAGAATCTTTCTATAACTGGATTGAATACCCTCATAAAAAAATTTATAAAACGCAATAACTTCAATAATTGTTAAAGTGAAATCTACTGATTGTTGAGATTTTTTATAAGCAGGATAAAAAGATGTTTCCTCAATAGCATTAGAAAGTGCAAAGAAACATTGAGCAATAAAAAAAAATAAAAAATAAAAAATAAATATTTTAAATTCTTGTATTGCGTTTTTATAAAAATAAATAGTTCCAAAAGCAGTTGCTATTAAACAAAATAAATCAGTAAAATAACTATCCCCATAATAATCTAGGAACTTCTCCATATCCACTAAAGTATAAATTCATATTTCACCCGTCAAGTGGAAAACATCATAAAAAATGGGTTTTTTCCTCCTGTTTCAAAAACCTTATCCCTCCAAGAAATTAGAAAAGAAACCATCTTTCCGCTGATTTTCCCTTCTATAGCTTTTTGTCCGGGTCTAGCTTTATGTTTTAAAGATTATGGTCAGAAATTCTTTATTCATACTATTCCTGATTTTCGCCACGTCCTCCCATTCGCAGGAAATAATCAGCGATATTTCTCAAGTAGATACAGTCAAATTCCGCAAATATAAAACCTTGCTCCAGTTTTCGGCCAGCGCCGATTTCCTGGATGCTGCCATTAATTCCATTAACTCTTTTCAAAGCATTTTGAAAAAAGAAAACTACAGGGCAAGGGTTATTTCCTTTAATAACCCTACATCCACCGACCTCGGTTTTAGCCTGGAAAACGAAATCAATGCGGCACTTAAACCTTTGCTTTCAAAAGCCAAAAACACCAACCCCGCAAAATTTTCCGATATCGTTTCTTCCATTATTCAAACTCCCTCTAAAATACCTGTGGTCAAAACCGCCATTCCTGCCATCAACCCGGTTTTTTCCAGTCTGATTGGACTTGTGGGAACATTATCCGTCCAGGAAAAAAAAATAACCCGGTCCGACCTGGATTCCTTTATACTTACCACCTCCAAATATTTCGTACAATACCAGAAACTTAACCAGGCAAATATTTTGTTCGATCAAAATATTAACAGGTTAAACAACAGGATGTCCGAGCTTCAATTCGATATCAAAGAATACCTCCTTGACCTGATCACCATTATTTATAAAACTGTACAAAGAGCTCAATCAAGAAACAAAAATGCGGAAGAACTTTTTTTGCAATATCTCGAACGTACAACACTGATGCAAAAACTTGAACCTGAAATTCTTTTTGAGATCATTTTTCCTGCAGATGGAATTAAAACTGCAAAGGATATCGCCTACAACCTCCAAAAATTATTTAATGAATATCAAAAAGTGTATGCAGAAAATTACCAGCAGATAAGGGCCATATTAATGGAATCAAAAGCCATTGGTAAAAATGTAAATACCCGGCAGGTGGATGCTTCTCTTAAAGAACTGGAATTGTTATACAATGAAAGCAAGAATGCCGATTCCCTGGGACTGAGGCTAAAAACACTATTTGAAAGATTAAAGGTCCTGGTGAACACGGAACAGGCTTAATATGGTGATATATCGTAACTTTACCAGCCTTTTAAACCCAGGATTACGGTTGTTTATAGAAAAAACTGGGAAATTTCCGAGGTATTCGTACTTTCCACATCGGGAAATTAAGTAATAATACTATATTTTTTTCCGAAGGATTTTTCCAACTTGCATCCTAATCTAACCAATGAAACCAATATCAAACATCTACTTATGAAGAATCCAGATACTATTATTAAAGTAGCCATTGCCGATGACCATGCTCTTTTCCGCACCGGGGTTAAAACCTCACTCTCTTCCAGGAAAGACATTCAAATGATTGCTGAAGCCGAAAACGGCATGCAGCTTATGAACCTGCTAAAGCATATTCAACCCGATGTTGTGCTGCTCGATATTCATATGCCAATTATGGATGGCTATACTACCCTTCCTGAAATCAAGAAGCTTTATCCACAGGTAAAAGTGATCATGCTTTCAATGAATAACGATCCTTCCATTATTACTAAAATGATGGAAATTGGGGCCAACTCCTACCTAACCAAAGAATCTGACTCTGAAACCATTTACCAGGCAATAAGAACCTGTTATGAACAGGAGTTCTTTTTCAATGATCTTACAAATAAAGCTTTACTCAATGGACTGCGCATGAAAAAACCCCAGGAGGCACCTACCCCTGATGTGCAGCTAACAGATAAGGAGATCACCATATTGAAACTGATGTGCGAAGAAAAAAGCACAAAGGAAATAGCAGATATGGTAGACCTCAGTCCGCGCACCGTTGAAGCTATCCGCGATAAACTGAAAACAAAAACCGGTGTAAAATCTATGGCAGGACTTGTTATGTATGCTGTAAAAGCTGGAATTGTAGAACAAGCCTGATGTACTTTATTATAAAAAAAACCGGCTCTTTCCAGCCGGTTTTTTTTATGAAGAATTCAGCCTCTCAATTTGCTGATAAATCTATAATAACCTTACAGCTATTGCAAACTTGCAGAAGAAAAACCAACAGGTATCATTGGTTCCTCATAATCGTAAAAGGAGATATAAATATGTGCGGTTTTTGATTCTCCTTTTTTGTTTTTATAACTTATTTCATAAATATCAACCAAAGCATAATCGCCTATCATGGCATTTTCCGATTTGTAGGGGCAACAACTTCCCTTCCTTTCATAACTCACCGGATTACCCTGTTCATCTCTTAAGAGATTTAAATACGCGCGCTGATTATTAGGGCCACTTTTTCCTCCCTTTCCAACCTTTACAGGCATTTCACCTGTTAACCCATATTTTTCAGACTCAGCAAACTTTGTCAGCTCCGTGATCTCAGAATTAACCCCTGATTTCTTTTTAATCTCTTTTGCGGTAGTATCCTGGGCTGTTAATGTTATGGTTGACAACATGCAAAAAATGAACAATAATACTTGCCTCATAAAAAATGAATTATTTAAAATAATATTTATCTAATCAGCGTAACCGTTCCCTTTGCAAAAAATATTTTGCCTGTAAAATCAATACCCTGCACTACCCACACAAAGGTGCCGCTTCCCTGCTCCTTGCCTCCAATGCGCCCATCCCAGCCTACATTATTTTGATTCGTACTGAATACAAGCTGTCCCCAACGATTAAAAACCCTGAAGAAATCTATCTGCGTTAACCCTACTGCAATTGGACGAAAAATGTCGTTCTTACCATCGCGGTTAGGCGTAAATGCAGAAGGAACAAA
Source organism: Bacteroidota bacterium (assembly GCA_023429985.1). Classification (GTDB taxonomy): domain Bacteria; phylum Bacteroidota; class Bacteroidia; order Chitinophagales; family Chitinophagaceae; genus Flavisolibacter. The sequence continues at coordinate 10,196 of JAEZCV010000113.1, forward strand.
AACCTGTGGTTCGGTTCTGAAAACAGAAACTTTTACAGTTGCTGAATCCAAACATCCTGCATCATCTGAAATATAAACGGTATACCTGATGCTGTCAAAATTCCCGATGTAGTTTCCTACCGGATTGGGAATATCCACCGCACTCAATCCTGTAGATGGAGTCCATAAATAATTTGTACCCCCCGTAGCATTAAACTGCAAAGGCTGTCCTGCAACAACAGCCGTATCATTTCCTGCAAACGGAAATATTTTTGGCAACACTGTTACCACCACCGTATCTCTTCCCGGTTTGGGACATCCAAGATTGTCAAATGCCGATAAAATATAGGAAGTAGTATTATGAGGGGTTGCCAGTGGATTCAACACTGAAGGATTATCAAGAGAGTTCTCAGGCGACCAGGTAAAACTGCTGCCATTTATGCTGCCATTCAATTGAGTTGATGAGCTAAAACAAATAGTAACATCCGCACCGGCATCAGCCTGTGGATACGGAACTGCTATTATATCTACTTCGCGTGTGGCGGTACATCCTCCAATCCTTGCTGTTACCGTATAGGTAGTGTTCCCCGAGGGAACGGCAATGGTTTCCGGGGCATTAGGATCCGCGATTGATCCATCACCCGTCCATGTATATTGAAATCCATTCCCCGAGGCATAAAGTGGAATGGTATCGGTCAGGCATATAGTTGAATCGGGACGAACATTCAATGTTACAAAACTTACTACCCTAACCTGCACCGTATCGTTGTTAATACATCCGCTTTGGTTTAATTCAACAGCATATTTAGTGGTTGTGCCTGGAAACACAATGGGATTGGAACTGCCAGGGTTGATAATATCGGTAGCCGGAGTCCATGTAAAGTTTCCATTTCCGGTTGCCAGTAACTGCACCGAATCACCAACGCATATCAATGTATCTGTGAAGGCCAGGTCCAATGGAGGTGCATCCAAAATTTGCACAGCTTTAAAAACCGTATCTACACATCCAAATGAACTTTTTACAATCATACTTACATTCTTGATTCCTGTTTGCGTGTAAGTATAGGACGGAGATTTAAGGTCAGAAACATCGGTATTGGTAGTTTGATCACCAAAATCCCACTTCCATGAATTTACGGTTCCATAAAGGGTTTTTGTAGTGTCGGTAAAATTGGTCGGGTTATTCACACAAATGCCATCAAACTCAAAACCCGCAAAAAAACCGGGATAAAGCTTTATGGTTGCTGTGGTTGTTTTAGAACAAACCTGGCCGGGATTTACCACAAGCGTTACCACATAAACACCGGTATCGGGATATAAAAATGTGGGAGTTGCTAAATTGGAAGTGTCATCGGTTCGATTAGGAATTCCAAAGTCCCAGAAATAACCGGTAACTCCTGCAGATGTAGGATTTTTAAATGTTAAGTTGAAACTCTTACAATTAATATACTGGGGATCTGCAGGTGAGATAACCACATCATTAATACTGATGTTTGCCTGCACAGCATCACAATCACCAACAGTAAGATGCAACTCCTTCCTGGTAGATGCTATCAGCGTACCATTTCTCCATTCGTTTACACAAACAGTAACTACATACTCACCATGACTTTCCGGTGCTATACCACTGATCATACCAGTTAAGGGGTTAATGGTAACACCATTTCCAAGAGGGCTGCTTCCTGAAAACCCGGGACCATATGGTATGTTGGCATAGGGCGGTGCTGCGGCAGGATTGGGTGCAGCCGCACCGGGATTCTGGGGCGTTCCACTTCCACCGCCACTCCAGGCACTGCAAAAAGAATAGCTTAAACTATCGCCATCGGCATCGGTAGCACTAAAAGGAATTTCAAAATAATTCCCACCACATACCACTTCTGTATCATTCACTTGGAAAACTGCACTGTTATTGGTTTGTCCATTATGTGGAGTGGCGCTTCCTGGAATTGTTATTGAATAAGTATTTCCAATTGTGTTGGATGCTGGGTTGGAGTTCATATTCTGAATTCCTATGATCCTGCAACAGCGCTGGTATGAAACTGTATAGCCGGCAGTATTTGAAGGAAGTTCTATACTTGCCAGCTCATAAATCACAATGGTATAATAACAGCCTCTCTGATCGCCTGTTATACATTCATCATCATCGTTCCTGGTAAGATTGAACTGGTTTGCAATTCCAACCATCTCATTCCTTACCATAATATTGGTGGCGGCATCAAAAAAAGTAAAAGGTATGGAAGTATTTAACTGACCGGATGATGGATTGCAAACCATATAAACAGTGAGCCTTACCCTGTACCTGACATTTGAAGGATCAATGACGCCCGGCCCCAGGTATTCATAAGTGAAAAACCCACCCTTCAGGTGGTCGGCAAATGCAGTTGAAGTGCATAATAATATGCAAAAGCAGAGAATGAGTTTTTTCATTCGGGTTTGGTGGTCTTTAACAATCTGGTCAAAAAATTAGTCAATAGTTCATTGGCCTTTTCAGCCTCTTCTTTCATTCCCATATGCCCAGACTTATCGAGCACATGAATATACGATATATCTGCCATGTATGCCAATTTTAGCCCGTCTTCCAAAGGAACTGCCTGGTCGTATTGACCCAATACAATTAATACAGGATTGCTTGAATGCTGCAGTATTTTGGTTCTGTCGGGGCGTTTCATCATTGACACGTAATATGAAACGAGTGCTGCACCGGAAAAGTTGCGTGATTTTTGAATATGTTTTTCTATTAACTCCGGCCTTTCCTCTTTAGTTATTGGTCCATAAAGTGCTGAAATTGTGGTCTTTAGAAATTCTTCCGGTCCATTCTTCTCTATAAAATCAATACTTTTTTTTCTGGATGCTTTTTTTTCCTGGCTGTCGGCAAAGGCTGTGGAATGAAATAATCCGAATCCTTTTAAATATCCGGGATATAATTCTTCATACGCAAGCGTTATGTAACCACCCATGCTATGGCCAATCATTGCAGGCCTTTCACCGGGAAATTCCTTTTCTAAAAAATGGTGCAAAGTGGATGCGAGGCCTTCCAAACTCATATCCTCAGTAGCTTCTGATTTACCCGAACCGGGAAGATCGGGAATGATGAATTTAAAACCCCGTATACGGATGTATTGTTCCTCCCAAATGCAACTGTCCTCTCCAAACCCATGTAATAAAACAACTGCAGGGCCATCACCATTTATTTTATAACCGATCATCCTGCCATCAACTTCAATTGTTTTTTCCTGCATAATTTAATATTTAGAAAGTACCCAGGTCCTTATAACCAAAATCAGCACTATGGGAATCAGGGCCGGATTCAATTGTTGTGGCAAGAAGAACCAGCATAATAATAATAATATGCTCAATATCATATTAAACCTGAAATAATTCCTCAACCATTTTCGCTTACTGTTTACAACAAAGGCAACATAAATATGAGTTGGCCATGCCCAAAGTAAATTCAGGTTATCTCTTGCTACCCTGTGATCGGTACCAAACCACATAAACAGCAAAAACAACCCGGTAAATCCCAGTAAAAAGAAAAATATCCTGTCAAAAGTTTTTAATAAAACTGAATTCCTATTCCCTTTCAACGAAATAAAACCAATGATGATTAGGAGAACCGCAAAAACCATAAAAGGAGTAATTCTAAATCCTTTTTCAAATGGAGCAGGCATTGTAAGAACTTTTTGAACTGGTTTAACAAGGGCGGAATTACTGCCGGTTGATGCACTGTCAAATCCTTTCAATAAATAATCTGGAAGAAACATCGCTTCTTCATTGGTAACCTTCCGGTCAAGCCTGGCTCCAAGAAGTATATCAATCCCTAATTTACTCCAGTGTTGTTCACCGGCATCCAGGTAACTATGTATCAGGTTGCGGAAACTGGGCTTTTCATCGCCCAAAATATTCCTGAAAACAACATTTACACCGGCCTGCTTTTTTACCATATCTCTTGCACGCGTTGTGCAGTTATCATATAAAAAATCGTAACGGTAGTAACGGTTCTCTTCCCTGGAATTTATCATAAGCGCAGTAAACAGCTCTTTTTTCTGTTCACAATTCAAAATGAGTTCCTGTTCTACTATCGAACGGCTTTCGTACTGGTATGTATAAAGAAAATCCTCAAAATTCTCAACGGCAAGAGAATACATCAGTTTACCCCTGATGAACTTTACATAAAACCCGGGTTCAAATTCAAAGGTTCCATAATTAAAAACCTGGTCACCGCCGGTTAAAGAGTCCTGTACCCTGATGGCTGTATGCCCAAACGTTGAATAAAGTTCCGTTCCCGGTGCACAGGTAAGGAGTGTAATTCTTAATCCACAACCCGGCTCCTGCGCATGCAACTGAACGAATTGGAAAAAACATAAAAGGAAAAAATTAAACCGTTTCTTCAAGATGGAATGATTGGTCAGGAAAAATTATAAATATTATTTTCTTGAATAGTTAGGCGCTTCCCTTGTTATTTCAACATCATGCGCATGACTTTCTCTCATGCCCGCATTCGTGATCTTTACAAAAGTTGCATTCTTTAATTCTTCTATATTTTTTGCCCCGCAATATCCCATTCCCGCTCTTAATCCACCTACATACTGGTATACGATCTCCTTCAAGGTTCCTTTATAAGCCACTCTTCCCTCAATACCTTCCGGAACGTATTTCTTAATGTCGGCTTCCGGATCCTGGAAATAGCGGTCGCTGCTGCCTACCGACATGGCGCCAAGGGAACCCATTCCCCTGTATTCTTTAAATTTTCTTCCCTCGTAAATAATGGTATCACCAGGACTTTCTTCCGTTCCGGCAAAGATGCTTCCCATCATTACTGCATCGGCACCGGCAGCAAGTGCTTTAACCATGTCGCCTGTATAACGGATACCACCATCCGCAATTATGGGAATGTTTCTTTTTGCCAATGCAGCATGTGCCTGCATAATTGCAGTAAGCTGGGGCACGCCGGCACCGGCAACTATACGGGTTGTACAAATTGATCCTGGTCCTATTCCTACCTTCACAGCATCTGCACCTGCTTCCGCCAATGCCAGTGCGCCTTCAATGGTTGCAATATTTCCGGCAATTACAGGAATATTCCTAAAATTCCTTTTCAATTCTTTCAATGCATCAATAATACCTTTTGAATGACCATGTGCACTGTCAAGCACCAGCACATCAGCACCGGCTTTTCGCAAAGCTTCTACACGATCGGAAAGATCGCTGCTTACACCCACAGCCGCCCCAACTAATAACCTGCCAAGGTTGTCTTTTACAGCCTGCGGATAAGAAGTCACTTTTAAAATATCACGATAAGTTATCAGTCCAATGAGTTTGCCTGATTTATCAACTACAGGCAGTTTTTCGATCTTTGTTTTGTGCAGTATCTTTTCAGCTGATTTCAGATCGGTTCCTTCGGGAGCGGTTACCAGGTTTTCTTTCGTCATAACTTCACTAACCTTCCTGTTCATATCTTTTTCGAAGCGAAGATCTCGATTGGTAAGTATCCCGGCAAGTTTACCTGAACTGTCAACAATAGGTATTCCACCGATCCTGTTTTCACGCATGAGTGAAAGCGCATCGCCAATATTGGCTTCAATAGTAAGTGTAATAGGATCTATGATCATTCCACTTTCACTTCTTTTAACCTTGCGCACGTGGTCGGCCTGTTTTTCAATGGTCATATTCTTATGAAGAATACCAATACCACCTTCTCGCGCCAGTGCAATGGCCAGCGAAGCTTCTGTAACCGTATCCATGGCAGCAGAAAGCATGGGTATATTCAAAGTGATATCCCTGGTAAGCCTGGTTTTTATTTCAACATCGCGGGGAAGTATTTCAGATGCCGCAGGAACTAATAATACATCATCAAACGTAAGTCCTTCAATGAAATTTTTAGTAGTGGAGTTTGTTGCCATGTGCAAAGATAAGGATGGACGCCAATCCATGAAATTTTCCTCAACACACTTAATTCAACTCCATAGCAAGGAATTTGGCGGTATGGCTTTCCTTTAATTTCACCAGTTCTTTGGGTTTCCCCTCAAACAAAACCCTTCCGCCACCTTCGCCGCCCTCGGGACCAATATCTATAATATGATCGGCAACTTTTATTACATCCATATTATGTTCAATTACAAGCACAGTATTTCCCCGATCTACAAGTTTATTTACCACTTCAAGCAAATGATGAATATCCTCAAAATGCAAACCCGTTGTAGGTTCATCAAGAATATAAAATGTTTTGCCTGTATCTCTCTTTGCAAGTTCGGTAGCCAGTTTTACCCTTTGGGCTTCGCCACCACTTAAGGTTACTGCCGATTGCCCTAAGGTTATGTAACCCAAACCCACATCCTGCAACACTTTTATTTATCTGAATATATAAGGAATGTTTTGAAAGAATTCCACTGCCTCTTCAACCGTCATGTTCAACACATCTGAAATTGATTTTCCTTTATATCTTATTTCCAGTGTTTCCCTGTTATATCTTTTGCCATTACATTTTTCACAGTGCACATAAACATCAGGCAAAAAATTCATTTCAATGGTTCGTAAACCACTGCCTTCGCACACTTCACAACGACCACTTTTTACATTGAAAGAAAATCTGCCGGCAGCATAGCCCCTGATCTTTGCTTCGGGAATAGAGGCATACAAAGTTCTTATTTCGGTAAAAAATCCACAATAAGTTGCAGGATTACTTCTTGGAGTTCGGCCAATTGGCGACTGGTCTATCTCAATTACCTTATCAATGTTTTCGAGTCCATTTACTTTTTTATACTCCAGTGCATTGCCTCTCGATCCATAACAGTGTTTGGCAAGAAGAGGATAAAGCGTTTCATTGATCAATGTTGACTTACCACTTCCGCTCACGCCCGTTACAACAATAAGTTTTCCTAAAGGAAATTTTACCGAAACGTTTTTAAGGTTGTTGCCATTGGCACCCTTTATCTCGATATTTTTTCCATTTCCCTTTCTTCTTTCTGCCGGCACTTCAATTTTACGAAGGCCGTTTAAAAATTGCGCGGTTAGTGTATCATGAGAAAGTACAAATTCAGGTGTGCCCTGGGCCATAATTTTTCCACCATGAAAACCGGCTCTTGGTCCAACATCAATTAAATGGTCGGCAGCCAGCATGATGTCTTTGTCGTGTTCAACAACAAGGACACTGTTACCTATATCACGTAAATTTTTTAATGCAGAAATCAGTCTTTGGTTGTCGCGCTGGTGTAAAC
>JAEZCV010000118.1 GCA_023429985.1 Bacteroidota bacterium
AATGTACTTGAAGTTATCGCTGATCATCCCATCAACAGAATCCTGGAATTGCTTCCACATCGCTTCAACAAATAGCCTGCAAAGAATTTATTATACATTAGCAAGATGCAGTTGGCCGGAGGCATACCTCGCATGAAATAGAAAAATTTTGGAGTGGATTCAACAAACTTCAAAAGGAGCTTGTAAAGCATAAGGTTCCCTTTTTGCGTGAAACGACAACGTTATTGCACTTTCTAATGGAAGTGGGTTATGATTGCAATAAACCGGATTCAGTAGTCATGGGTATTTCTAAAAAGTTGGGAATTGTTAATGATGCAAAAGGTGATATCAATTTTAGAAAAACTGTGAAGTTTATTCAACTTTATGGTTTTGAAAGGGGCTTGCGACCTGTGTTAGTCGACCTTTATTTTTTGATAGCAGGGAGGCAAAAAGGATCCGTTAAGTTCGTTTCTCCTGAGTATTATACAACCAATAGGCAATTCTTAACTGAAATAAAAAATGAATAAATAAGATTTGGAAATAAAAAAGGATTTAAAAAACCATTACTATGAGGTCCTTTTTCCAAATGGAAATTCTTCCATACACTTCTTCCAAAATTCTTCCCAGCTAATTGAGGGAAAATAATTTATAAGTAAACTTTTTGTCACAGCTCCCATTACAGGTATTGCTTCTATAAAAGTTTTATAAAATACCAGATAATCAGAAGATGCACCTCCCACATCCTTGTTCATTGCACCAAAAATTTCCTTTGGGTGCAAATGATAACGGCACATTGTCAAACAGTTTCCGATAAATTTTGGAGTGCGAGTCTGTCGCTGAAATTCTTGGTAAGAACTTCGGTAATACGTATAGAAAACTTCATCAACAAGAACAGTAAAGAATAAAGCAACACCAAAATTGATTTTTTCCTGGTTAGTGATTAGGAACCCTAAGTTATTGTCATTACCCGTCAGTCGGCCATACTGAATTGAGTATACAAGTTTTTGATCCCTGTCTTCATGAAATTTACTTTCATCTGGAATAGATGAAAAGAATTTCTGAATATCAGTGCGAAATTGGTTTTTGTAATATAAGAAAAAATCATTCACAGTAATAGGTTTGCTGAGCTTCTCTGTTTTATAATGGACTCCAATATGCTCCGGTTAGAAAATTATCGAAAAGCATTCCAGTGCCTTCAAAATAGATAATCCCATTTTTTGCTGCCTCACGCCAAATCAACTTAAACAATTGATTATTTTGATGCGGACTTATATCTAATATTGCCGCAACATGATTATTATTATCCTCTAGCCACACCGTTTGATAAGTCCCTAGGAATAAGGTATCTGTACTTTCTTGTCGGAGTAATTTACATGCTTCAGTGAAGGGTCCTTCAGAGCTATCTCTATGATGGTATTTTGAAGTCAAACATCCATCACCCTCATTTCGAAAAACAAAAGAACCAATTATTTGTTTTGAAGACTTACTCATAAGAATATTAATTAAATAAGATTAAGATAAAGAATCTTTAGTTTTTTCGACATAAAATCAACTATACACAATTCTATAATAATGGGCCCGGCAACATTTTCACATACTTCTCTCCGCTACCGATAATAAATTAACCACATTGTTTCCTTTTTTTAAATCCATATTATACGTGCATCAAAAACAACTTCAACTCCGAAGGCATCCCCAGATGAACATTCATCAAAGTCCTCATAACCCCCATCACTGCAAAGAGTTTACATACTAAGGTCACCAACGCCCCCGCTCTCTTCCTCCGCTCTCCCTCTTCCCTTACCCCTCCCCGTTACCTCTTTAAAAATTGTTTAACAACAGCCAGATAAACGAAAAAAATCGTAGGCGGTCAATAATGCGTTAACCCTATTGTTTCACTTTTTAAATTTTGTATTATGGCACGTATCAAACAAAACCTCGCCACCGAAGGAATGAGTGGCAGGATCAAACAATTCGTGTACCGGCAGGTTAATGGTAAGACTGTGGTGTCTAGTCCGCCGCAGAACACCAGCCCTGCATCACCTGCACAACAGGCCGTGCGTGATCTGTTCCGCGCAGCTAATGTGTATGCCCAGGGTGTTGCTGACAACCCCGATCTGCTTACTTTCTACAAGAAAATAGCTGGCAAAGGCAAATCGGTTTTCAATGTGGCCATGGCCGATTATTGTAAGCCGCCCGAGATCGGGGAAGTAAACACTTCCGCTTATACCGGCATCGCCGGTGAGCAAATCTCTATCAATGCTACCGACAATGGTGAAGTGCAGTCGGTGAAGCTAAAGATCGAGAACAGCAGTGGCCTGGTGGAAGAAGGCAGTGCGGTGATAAACAACATGGACAAGAATTTCTGGTTGTATGATTGCACTGCGGCTAATGGTAGCCTGGCTGGTTCTATCATCACCGTAACGGCTACCGACAGGGCCGGACGGATATCTGTTCACGAAAAAACAATTTAGCGTATGGTAAGATGTTTACTTTTAGAGCCCCTGCAATAGCGGGGGTTTGTTATTGTAGGGGAATTTGAACCACGGAGTCACGGAGGCACAGAGGTGGCACGGAGTTTTTTTGAACCACTAAGGCACAAAGGAGGACGGAGGGTTGCCTCCAAGACGCAGATTTAGCCTATTTGAAGCTATTCTACTATTTTTCTTATATTTGTATTGCCTGTATCACATAAAGGTCGGCTCCAAGCCGTTGAAGGGTATCCTTCTTAGTGTGATGATGGGCTTTTTTTATGCCTTAACTTTTAATGGAACGCAGATGAAGCAGATTGGCCAGATTTGCGCAGATTAGTTTACTACGTGCGAGTAAAACGCCGATTAAGCAGAGTATTAATCAGCGACCATCTGGCCCATCTGCGTCATCTGCGTTCCATCAAGTTGTCGAGCATATCCCTCGTCATCTCCCCCAGATCATATTCATGCTTCCAGTTCCAGTCCTTCCTTGCTACAGAATCATCAATACTCTGCGGCCAGCTGTTGGCGATCTGCTGACGGTAGTCGGGCGCATAGCTCATTGTAAATTCTGGAATGTGCTTCTTTATCTCCGCTCCTATTTCCTCGGGCGAAAAACTCATGGCCGATAAATTATAAGATGTGCGTGTTTTTATGTTGGCAGCAGGTGCTTCCATCAACTCTATCGTTGCCCTAATGGCATCGGGCATATACATCATGGGCAGGTAAGTATCCTTTTCCAGGAAGCTGGTATATGCTTTTTCTTCCAGCGCTTCGTGAAAGATCTCTATCGCATAATCGGTAGTGCCGCCACCCGGCGCGGATTTATAAGAGATTAGTCCAGGGTATCTTAAACTTCTTACATCTACACCATACTTCATGAAATAATAATTACACCAGAACTCTCCTGCATATTTACTGATTCCATACACGGTTGTGGGTTCTATAATGGTTTGCTGAGGACAATCTTTCTTGGGTGATGTGGGTCCGAATACGGCTATGCTGCTGGGCCAGTACACTTTGGTGAGGTGTTCTTCCCTGGCTATTTCCAGTACATTCAATAATCCCTGCATATTGAGGTGCCAGGCGAGTGAGGGATTTTTTTCTCCTGTGGCGGATAGTATGGCAGCGAGTAAATAGATCTGTGTGATGCCCTGCCGGATCACCTGCACGTGGAGCATTTCCTTGTTCATTACATCCATGCTAACATAGGGACCGGTGCCTTCGAGTAAGGGGTTTTGTTCTCTGAGGTCGGAGGCGATTACGTTTTGTGCGCCATAGATCTTTCGCAGGGCGAGGGTGAGTTCTACGCCTATCTGTCCACTGGCTCCAATAACGAGGATCTTTTCTTTATTCATATATAATTGCAAATATATTGGTGAATGGTGAATGGTGAATAGTGAATAGTGAATGGTGAATAGAGTGCGCTGCGCAGTTTTGAAGCACTAAGTCACACAGGCAAAAGGAGCACAAATGCGCATAGAGTTTAATTGAACCGCTGAGACACTATTCACCATTCACTATTCACCATTCACCACCTTACCTTTGCATCATGAAAAATTATCTGGAAACATTATTTTCCAACCAGCAATACGATCCCAACGCTTTCTTCTTAATAGCCGGCCCATGCGTGGTGGAAAGCGAAGAGAACCTGATGGAAATTGCAACTAAGGTTTCATCCATTTGTAAAAAACACGGCATACCCTATATATTCAAAGCATCTTACAAAAAAGCCAATCGCACCAGCGCCAGCTCTTTTACCGGTATCGGTGACCTGGCGGGACTTGACCTTATAAAGAAAACAGCCAACCATTTTTCCATTCCTTCTACTACAGATATTCATACCGAACAGGAAGCCGTGTTGGCAGCCGAATATGTTGATGTATTACAAATACCGGCCTTCCTCTGCAGGCAGACCGACTTACTGAATGCCGCTGCTAAAACAGGCAGGATCGTTAACGTAAAAAAAGGACAG
>JAEZCV010000119.1 GCA_023429985.1 Bacteroidota bacterium
AATGTACTTGAAGTTATCGCTGATCATCCCATCAACAGAATCCACGAACTACTTCCACATCGCTTCAACAAATAGCCTGCAAAGAATTTATTTTACATTAGCAAGATGCAGTTGGCCGGAGGCATACGATGGTCAGTAGTGAATGGTGAACCTCTGGGCAGGCAGACAGTGAATTGTGGATGGGGGCCACGCCTTCAGTTTACATGCCGCTAATTCCTTCAGCAAAAATTTGCACATGCCAAAACTTTAGCGTACTTATTAATTCTTTCTTTTAAAATCACCTCTTTTCCACGACTGGATGAATTCGGACCAGGCGGCAGGATTAAAAATGTTCATGGGTGGTACCTGCCCGGTATAGGAGGCTTTAGTTGCAATATTGCGGAACTGGATCCCTGTTGCTTCACTGCCATCTGCAGGTAGCGTTTTAGCAAGTACCCGCCTTTTGGCAACATCGTTATTTCTTCGGGCAATTTCTATATCGTCGTCGGGAACAGGCGTATTTACAAAATCTCTTTCAAATTGCTGGGGCGTTGGCCTGGGCCTTATGATGGTGGCAGGTAAATAGGTGGTGTCCTCTACCAGAAGTTGTACCATACTATGCTGATTACCTTCCAGGTTGGTGGGAATGATGGCTGTTTTCAATTTGTAGCTTACGTGAGAAAATTCAATTTCATCTCCTTTTAATACAACAATTGAAAATACACCCTGGTTATTGGAAATGGTTCCGCGGTTGGAACCTTTAATGGTGATACTAACCGCCGGAATGCCTACCAGGCTGTCAGCAGTCATTACAATTCCATAGAGCTGTACCACTGAATCTTTTACCGATTCAAATTGTGCTTTTGATTCCTGGGCAGAAGCAAAAACAAAAACCATTATGAGGAACAGCAGTTTTTTCATCCTATCAAAAATAAAGGCAATTGATTATAACCCGAATTACGCATGATTGTTTGACCTAACTTTGCCACTTCATTAACAAATGCTGATATGACCCAGGAAGATGTGTTAAAGGCTCTGGGAACCGTGCAGGAGCCTGATCTCAAAAACGACCTCGTCACCCTTAATATGATCCGTGACCTGGTTATTAAAGATAATAAGATAGAATTTACGATAGTCCTTACAACGCCTGCCTGTCCTTTGAAAGAAAAAATGAAAAAGGATTGCGTTGATGCGCTGAAATCGCTTGATGCGGAAGCAGACGTACAGGTGAATTTTACTTCAAGTACTTCAACTATTCGGGCCGATAAGTCAAATGTACTTCCGGGTGTGAAAAATATTATTGCCGTGGTAAGTGGAAAAGGTGGCGTTGGAAAAAGTACAGTTTCCGCAAATCTTGCCTTGGCGCTTTCCCTGGATGGCGCTAAAGTGGGTTTGCTGGATGCGGATATTTATGGTCCCAGTGTTCCCATTATGTTTGGTGTAAGAGGAGAAAGACCTATGATGACCGAAGTAAATGGAAAGGGAATGATCGTTCCACTTGAAAAATTCGGGATCAAATTATTATCCATTGGATTACTGGTGGATGAAAGAAATGCCGTTGTCTGGAGAGGTCCCATGGCCAGCAGTGCCGTACGACAATTTGTAACCGATGTAAACTGGGGCGAACTGGATTATCTTATCATTGATATGCCTCCGGGCACTGGTGATATTCACCTGACCATGATGCAGACAGCTCCTGTTACTGGAGTTATAGTTGTAACAACTCCGCAGGATGTAGCGCTGGCAGATGCCAAAAAAGGTATCGCTATGTTTGGACAGGCACAGATGAATGTTCCCATCATTGGACTGGTAGAAAATATGAGTTGGTTTACACCAGCAGAATTACCTTCTCACAAATATTATATTTTCGGAAGAGAAGGTGGACGAAGACTTGCTGAAGAATATGATCTTCCTTTCCTGGGCCAAATTCCATTGGTGCAAACGATTCGCGAAGGCGGGGATGACGGAGTTCCTGTTATGGCAGGCGGCGATGAAATTTCAAAATCAGCCTTCCATGAATTTGCTGGTACTGTAGCCCGAAGTATATCCATGCGAAATGCTCATATGAATTCCGAGGTAATTGCAGAAGTAGTTGACTAATGTATAATCTTCCCTATTTTAAAGAAAAAGATCAGCAGGTTGTTCTTGATTTCATAAAGCAAAATCCTTTTGCATTTGTTTGCGGATGCAGTGAAGAAAACAAACCTTCTGCAACACAGCTGCCCTTGTTTTTAGAAGAAAAGAATGAGAAACTTTTTCTGGTCGGTCATTTAATGAAGCAACAGGATCATCACAAAGCTTTTGAATATAATCCAAATGTTCTTTGTGTTTTTACAGCAGCGCATAGTTATGTTAGTGCCACCTGGTATACCAATCCGCAGCAGGCATCCACATGGAATTATATGTCGGTGCACGTAAAAGGGAAAATGCAATTTTTAGGAGATGAGGCATTAATAGAAGTGCTTAGAAAAACCTCACTTCATTTTGAAAATTATAATGAAAAATCGCCCACGAGTTACGATAACCTGCCGGTCGATTACAGGGAAAAATTAATGAAGGCCATTATTGCTTTCGAAATTGAAGTGGAATCCATTGACAATGTTTTTAAACTGAGCCAGAACCGTGATAAGGAAAGTTATCAAACCATCATTAATGAACTTGAGCAAAAAGATGAAGGTGGGAAATTTATAGCAGGGGAAATGAAGAAAAGAATGGATGGGTAATAACTTATGTCTAACCTTAAATCATTTGAATTGAAAATAGATATACATACCCACATCATGCCGGAAAAAATGCCTAACTGGGTTGAAAAATTCGGTTATGGCGAATTCATACATCTTGAACACCGCAACTGTAAAGCATGTATGATGAAGGGTGATAAGCTTTTTCGTGAAGTGGAGGACAATTGTTTTCGCGAAGATGTGCGGTTAAAAGATATGGAAGTCACGGGTGTCAGCATGCAGGTGCTGTCAACCATTCCTGTGCTTTTTAATTACTGGGCAAAGCCAAAAGATGGTTTGGAAACTTCCAGGTTTTTAAACGATCATATTGCGGAAACAGTTTCACGCGCTCCCGAAAAATTCATTGGAATTGGAACAGTTCCATTACAGGATGTTGACCTGGCCATTAAAGAAATGGAAAGGTGTATGAAGGAATTGAAAATGCCCGGACTTGAAATTGGTACCAATGTAAACCAGGAGAATTTACACGAACCTAAATTCCTTCCATTTTTTGAAGCTGCCGAAAAACTGGGATGTGCTTTATTTATTCATCCATGGGAAATGATGGGGGAAAAGGATATTCAGAAATACTGGCTTCCCTGGCTGGTGGGTATGCCTGCCGAAACCACAAGAGCTATATGTTCCCTGATATTTGGTGGAATATTTGAAAAATTTCCCAACCTCAGAATTGCTTTCGCACATGGTGGCGGTTCTTTTCCTTATACAATAGGTCGTATTGAACATGGATTTGATGTGCGCCCGGACCTTGTACAAATTGATAATAAGGTAAAGCCTTCAGACTACTTTGGAAAATTTTGGGTTGACAGTCTTGTGCACGACACAAATGCTTTTCAGTTTCTCAGGAACAGCATGACGGATGATAAAATCTGCCTGGGATCTGATTATCCATTTCCGCTGGGAGAGCATCATCCGGGATTGATGATTGAAGGCCTGGAACTCGAGGCTTCCATTAAAGAAAAATTTCTTTCCAAAAATGCATTAGCCTGGCTGGGACGCTGATTATTTTTTTGCAGGAGGCTGCATTACTTCGCCACATTTTTTACAGGTTCTTAGACCTTCGTTTGAATAGAATCTTTCCATGATAGGAGGCAATTGCTTTACTATGTCTTTTACAAACACATATTCTTCGTATAATTTATTGCCGCATTTTTCGCAGAACCACATAAAAGCATCTTCTTCATTTTCTGCCTCTTCCCGCACTTTCTCAATTACAAGTCCTACAGTATTTGCAGGCCTTTGAGGCGAGTGAGGTGTTTGAGGAGGCAGCAAGAACATATCGCCTTCATTGATGGCAATATCTCTTGGAGCGCCATTATCTATGATCTTTAAAACGATATTTCCTTCTACCTGGTAGTAAAGTTCTTCACTTTCATTATAATGATAATCCTTGCGGGCATTAGGTCCGCCAACCACCATAACAATAAAATTCTCGGCATTTTTATATACGCACTGGTTGCCTACAGGGGGCTTTAAAAGATCGCGGTTTTCATCTATCCATTTTTTCAGGTTGAAAGGAGCAGCAATTGCCATAATATAATTTTTTGCATGGTTAGAAAGAGCCATCGGGCTGGTTATAAAGGAAACCGGGCAAAAATTACAACAAATCTGCCTAAGTTTGGCCGCATGAACTTAACACTTGAAGGAAGAAATGCCATCATCTGCGGCAGCAGCCAGGGAATTGGATTGGCTATTGCCCGTGAACTGGCATTGATGGGCGCTAATTGCTGTTTGTTTGCCCGCAATGAAGAGAAATTAAGATCGGCACTGGATTCCTTACATAACTCAGGTAGGCAAAAGCATGAATTTTATGGAATTGACTTTAATGATAAAGTTGCATTGCAGCAATTGATAAATAAAATCTGCAGTGAAAAAAATATTCATATCCTGGTAAATAATTCTGGGGGACCTGCTTCCGGTGCAATCACTGAGGCTAAAGAAGACCAGTTTATCCAGGCCTTCAACCAGCATTTAATTACCGCTCATGTAATGACGAAAGCTGTGATAAACGGAATGAAGAAAGATGGTTTTGGTCGCATCATTAATATTATTTCAACTTCAGTAAAAATACCTTTGAAAAACCTGGGTGTATCCAATACCATCAGGGGTGCTGTAGCATCATGGGCTAAAACCATGGCCAATGAATTAGGACAGTTCAACATTACGGTGAATAATGTACTTCCGGGATTTACAAAAACCGAAAGACTGGAAACCATTGTTGATAACACGGCTTCTAAAAAAAGTTTGGATAAAGCAGAAGTTGAAAAACAAATGATGGAAGAAGTGCCGTCAAAAAGATTTGGGGAACCTTTCGAGGTTGCGGCTGTTGCGGCCTTTCTTGCAAGTCCGGCAGCAGCCTATGTAAATGGTGTGAGCATTCCCGTTGATGGTGGAAGAACCGGAAGTATTTAAATGAAACAGCAACGATAAATGAGTGCAGAAAAAAATGAACAAAAAGCAGTGAAAGAAATGGTAGTTGATCTAACCATACCATATCACCTCGAAAATTTTATTGGTGGAAATTTTATTGGTCCGCTGAGTGGGAAATTTATAGATAATGTGAATCCGGCAACAGGCGCTGTTTATGGCCAGGTTCCTGATAGCAATGAAAAAGATATTGAGCTAGCTGTAAACGCTGCTAAAAAAGCATTTCCCCAATGGTCGGTTACTCCTGCCGAAAAGCGCTTTCTTATACTTAATAAAATTGCCGAAATCATCGATCAGCATCTGGAGGAACTGGCATTGGCCGAAACCAATGATAACGGCAAACCCCTTTGGTTAAGTAAGCGTGTTGATATTCCAAGAGCATCGGCTAACTTTCGATTTTTTGCAACGGGCATTATGCACTTTGCATCCGAAAGTCATTCCATGGAAGACAAGGCTGTCAATTATACATTGAGACAACCCATTGGTGTTGTTGCGTGCATTTCTCCCTGGAATCTACCTTTATATTTATTTACATGGAAGATTGCCCCTGCGCTGGCTGCAGGTAATTGCGTTATTGCCAAGCCTTCCGAGATCACTCCTGTAACGGCTTTTTTATTAGGAAAAATAGCTAAAGCCGCAGGCCTGCCCGATGGTGTGTTGAATATTGTGCAGGGCAGGGGAGAATCAACAGGAGAAGCCATGGTAAAACATCCTTCCATTAAAGCCATTTCTTTTACAGGAAGTACAAGAGCCGGTGCAAGAATAGCTTCTGTTGCCGCACCCATGTTTAAAAAACTTTCGCTCGAATTAGGAGGAAAGAATCCCAACATCATTTTTGATGATTGCAACTGGGAGAAAATGATGAAGACCACCATTCAGTCATCTTTTGCCAACCAGGGACAAATATGTTTATGCGGATCAAGGATTCTTATTCATGAGAATATCTACGAAAGATTCAAAAAAGAATTTGTTGAGAAAGTAAAGAAATTACAGCCCGGTGATCCTTTGGATGAAAATTCAAAACAGGGTGCACTGGTGGGTAAGTTTCATTTTGAAAAAGTTTTAAAAGCAATTGATAAAGCAAAACAGGATGGTGGTAGTATTTTATGTGGAGGTGAAGTAGCGAATCCGGGCGAACGATGTAAAGATGGATATTTTATTGCTCCTACGGTTATTGAAGGTTTGGGCAGCGATTGCGAAACCAATATGGAAGAAATTTTCGGTCCTGTTGTTACCCTTCAGAAATTTTCGTCTGATGATGAAGCCATTTCACTTGCCAACGCGTGTAACTATGGTTTGTCGGCAACTGTCTGGACGCAGGATATTACACGTGCAAACAAGGTTGCGGCCGGTTTGCAATCGGGCATTACCTGGATCAACTGCTGGCTGCTGCGCGACCTGCGGACCCCGTTTGGCGGAATCAAAAACAGTGGTGTGGGAAGAGAGGGCGGATGGGAAGCAATGAAATTTTTTACCGAAGCTAAAAATGTGTGCATAGAACTTTAAAACACGAAAACTTATGACGGACATCATCAATACAAATTCAGCAGCAAAACCCCTGGGTGCTTATCCTCATGCCAGGAAAGCAGGAAATTTGCTTTTTCTTTCCGGCATAGGTCCAAGAAGTGCAAATGATAATTCAATTCCCGGGCTTCAACAGGACGAAAATGGAAATATTGTTTCTTATGATATTGAAGCAGAATGTCATTCGGTTTTTGCCAACGTGAAAGCAGTGTTGGAAGCAAGCGGCAGCAAATGGGAAAATATGATTGATGTTACTGTTTTTCTTACCAACATGAAGAAAGACTTCCCGGTGTATAATAAAATTTATGGTGAATATTTTAAAAATGTCCAGGCCTGCCGCACTACGGTGGAAGTGAAAAGTCTGCCTACACCCATAGCCATTGAATTAA
>JAEZCV010000098.1 GCA_023429985.1 Bacteroidota bacterium
ATTCGCCTTCCTGAAATTTCAAAGTGAAGGGTAACCAAAAAACGAAAAAAATAGATGAACTGCAGTAACTAATAGATGAATTGGTAAAACTATATATGTTTTATAGTATTTTTTCCAGGTTGATTTCAGTAAAAATACGGAGCCACAATTTTGCCTTGAGGGAAGGAATATCAATTCGGAAGGTAGCTCTGTCATTGCGAGGCGATAGTTCCGTCATTGCGAGGCGATAGCCGAAGCAATCTCACTGGGTTTGCAGATTGCTTCGTCGCTCCTAACGTCGCTCCTCGCAATGACGGCTGCTCTAACTCGCTCTTCGCAATGACGGCTGCTCCAACTTGCTCCTCGCAATGACGGCCGCTCCAACTTGCTCCTCGCAATGACGGCTGCTCCAACTTGCTCCTCGCAATGACTGGAAGCCCCTGCAATGCCTTAAAAAAATCAACCAAAAAAAAGGCATCCGAAGATGCCTTGAAATTATATTCCTTCACTTTCACCCCTTAGGAAAGGATAACGGTAATCGGTAGGCGGCACAAATGTTTCTTTAATGGTTCGCGCACTTAACCACCTGTAAAGATTTAACTGCGATCCGGCTTTATCATTTGTTCCACTGGCGCGTGCTCCACCAAATGGTTGCTGACCCACCACGGCACCGGTAGGCTTATCATTGATATAAAAATTACCGGCTGCATTTCTTAACTTTTTAATGGCCAGTTCCACAGCATACCTGTCCTGGGCAATCACTGCTCCGGTGAGTGCATAAGGCGATGTATGATCCACCAGTTCAAGTGTTTCTTTAAACTTGGATTCATCATATATATAAATAGTAAGCACAGGCCCAAAGATCTCTTCGCACATGGAAACATATTTTGGATCTTTTGCTTCAATAATGGTTGGATGAATGAAATAGCCTTTCGATTTATCTGTCTTTCCTCCTACCAGTATTTCAGCACCCGAATCCTTTTCTGCATTTTTAATATAGGTTGCTATGCGGTCGAAACTTTTTTCATCAATAACAGCATTCACAAAATTTTCAAAATCATCTACGATTCCGATCTTGAAACTTTTTACGCCTTCCACCAGTAATTTTTTTACTACTTCCGCCATGTTCGATGGAATGTAAGCTCTTGATGCAGCAGAACATTTCTGTCCCTGGTATTCAAATGCTCCTCTCAACAATGCAGTTGCCACCACTTTCGGATCGGCAGAATGATGCGCCACCACAAAATCCTTTCCACCGGTTTCGCCTACTATTCGGGGATATGACCTGTAGTTTGGAATATTTTCTCCAATGGTCTTCCACATATGGTTAAACACCCCTGTTGAACCGGTAAAATGCACGCCTGCAAATTCCCTGTGAGAAAAACAAATATTACCTATGGTTGGACCATCAACATATACAAGATTGATCACACCAGCCGGCAAACCCGCTTCAATCAAAACCTTCATGATCATTTGTGCCGAATAAACCTGTGTATTTGCAGGTTTCCATACCACCACATTACCACACATGGCTGCACTGGTGGGAAGATTTCCTGCAATAGCTGTAAAGTTAAATGGCGTAACTGCCAGTACAAATCCTTCCAGCGGCCGATATTCCATACGGTTGTGCATTCCGGGTGCACTAATGGGTTGCTGCTTATATATTTCACTTAAGAAATGCACATTAAAGCGAAGAAAATCTATGATCTCGCAGGCGCTGTCGATTTCGGCCTGGAATGCATTTTTGCTTTGAGCAAGCATGGTAGTACCATTCATTAAAAAACGGTATTTGGTAGCTATGAGGTCAGCTGCGCGAATAAAAATATTTGCCCTGTTCTCCCAGCTCATGTTGGCCCAGTTTTCCTTTGCGGCCAGGGCGGCATCAATAGCCTGCTTTACATGTGTTCCATCACCCATGTGGAAATGCCCCAGTTCATGACTGATTTCATGAGGTGGATGAATGGTGATTTTGTTATTGGTTCTCACTTCCTTTCCACCGATATACATAGGTATGTCGGCCTTCCGGCTTTTTAATTCTTTCAGCGTTTTTTTCAGTTCCGCTCTTTCCGGTGTTCCGGGTGCATAGCTAAGAACAGGTTCATTTACCGGTAAGGCATAATCAAAATATCCCAGGTCCATAATGATTAGTTTGAAATATGAATAATTTGAACAATAGATTTTAAAATTTAACTGGCAGATTCTTTTTCGAGCATTAAATAGGCTTTAATAAATCCATCCAGGTCGCCATCCATTACAGGACCCACATTACCCACTTCAAAATCGGTTCGGTGATCCTTGATCATTTTGTAAGGATGGAATACATAGCTGCGAATCTGGCTTCCCCACTCTATTTTCTTTTTACTGGCATTGGTAGCATTCTTCAGCTCTTCCCTTTTCCTTAATTCCTCTTCGTACAAGCGGCTCTTTAGCATTTGCATGGCCTTCTCACGGTTACCCAGCTGCGATCTTTCGGTTTGACATACAACAACAATTCCTGTTGGCAAATGGGTGAGCATCACCTTGGTTTCCACCTTATTTACATTCTGGCCGCCTGCGCCTCCACTTCGTGCTGTTTCCATTTTTACTTCACTGTCCTTCACCTCAATATTAATGGTATCATCCACCAAAGGGTAAACAAAAATGGAAGCAAACGAGGTATGCCTTCTTGCATTAGAATCAAAGGGTGAAATTCTTACAAGCCTGTGAACACCACTTTCAGCTTTCAGAAAACCATAGGCAAAAGAACCATCAAATTGAAGTGTAGCTGTTTTAATACCGGCACCATCACCATCCACCCAGTCAAGAATGGTTACGCTCCAACCCTGCTTTTCGCCATACATCCTGTACATGCGCGCAAGCATTTCTGCCCAGTCCTGGCTTTCAGTTCCACCGGCACCGGAATTAATTTGCAAAACCGCAGGGAGTTCATCTTCGGGCTGATTGAGTGTGCTTTTAAATTCCGCTTCTTCAATAGCTTCAATGGCCTTTTGAAAAGATAGTTTCACGTCTTCTTCCGAGCCTTCGCCTTCTTTCCAGAATTCAAATAAAACAGCAAAGTCTTCAATGGCAGTTTCCACTGATTCATAAAGGTTTACCCAATATTCGTTTAGCTTAATTTCTTTAAGAATGGCCGTAGCACGGGTATTATCATCCCAGAAGCCGGGCGCCAGCGAAAGTTGTTTATCCTGGTTTATTTTATCGCGTCTGTTATCGACGTCAAAGAAACCTCCTCAGGACAACCAGGCGGTCCCTCATATCTTTAACTTGCTCTTGTGTCATAGCGGCGAAGATAGGAAGATGTAATCCTTGGCAAAGCTTTTGTTTAATTTAATGGAAAGGAAGGTTATGGTTATATTAGAAATAGCAGACAATTTTACCCAGGTGGTGCAGGAGATTGCATTTGGATTATCGCTTTTAATTTCCGGGCTCTTTTTTATGGAGTATAAAAAATATAAGGAGCAGCAGGAGAAAAAAGAAATGTTGGATCAATTCCTTAACGACTAACATTACATATTTTTTCTTTTATCTTGTACATAGATTCATCAATTTATGATACAGGTGAAATGTTCGTATTTTTTAATTTTCCCGGTAGTTTTTTCATTCTTTGTTTCCTGCGGTTCAAAAGACCCTGAGATTTTACAAACACAAAATCAACCGGAAAAAACAAAGGAAGTTTATTATCCCTTTCCCGCACGTTTTGATATTGATTTTGAAAATGGCAATAAGGAACTTTCCAATAATGTATTGCATATATGGAAAGGGTTGATTAGCGGAAACCTGGATGCTTATTCGAAATATTTTAATGATACCATTTATTTTGCTTTGAACGACAGGAGAATGTATGGAGCCAGGGATTCCATACTGAATGAATACCTCGAGAGAAGAAAAAAACTGGATGTGGTTCAGGTACATGTAGATTTCTGGCAGCCTGTATACAATATAGAAAAAAGGCAGGACTGGGTTCTGGTCTGGGTCAGCCACATGGGGACCAAACCCGATAAAACACAGGATGCGTTTACCATTCACCAGGTTTGGAAATTCAATAAAGAAAACAAGATCTTCGAAATGCAGGAATACAAAAGCCTGTGGAACTGGTAAAGTCATCTCGTTTATCTTCGAACCAAATTTTTCAGGAATGGCGGTTCAGATCGAAGCATCATGGAAAGAGATTTTGAAAGAAGAATTCAACAAAAATTATTTTAAACAGGCCGGCGCTCATATAAGAACAGAAAAGAACCAGGGCCAGGTAATTTATCCTCCCGGAAGTTTAATTTTCAATGCATTTAATAAAACCCCATTTGATAAAATAAAGGCTGTAATACTTGGCCAGGACCCTTACCATGGGGCAGGTCAGGCTATGGGGCTTTGTTTTTCTGTTCCAAAAGGAGTTGCAACACCTCCTTCACTGGTTAATATTTTTAAGGAATTGAAAGAAGATACAGGAATGAATTTACCTAAACACGGCGACCTTAGTGCATGGGCGCAGCAAGGAGTTTTATTATTAAATGCATCGTTAACAGTAAGAGCGGGCGAACCTATGAGCCACAGCAGGATCGGCTGGCAAATATTTACCGATACGGTTATCAAAAAGATTTCTGCATTAAGAGAAAATGTTGTGTTTCTTTTATGGGGTAAGTTTGCGCAGGAAAAGGAAATTCTTATTGACCATAATAAGCATTGCATATTAAAAGCACCACATCCTTCTCCTCTTTCGGCACACAATGGATTTTTTGGCTGCAGGCATTTTTCAAAAACTAATCAATACCTTATGAAGCATGGTAAAGATCCCATTGACTGGTCTCTATAAAATATACGTATGATGAAGAATGTTTTGGGAAGAATTTTTGCTTTTTGGGCGTTGATTGTTTTTACCGTTTCGATGCTGTTGGTTATTATCCCGATCTGGATCACAGGATTATGGCCGGAACCTAAAAGAACGATCTATGTATTTAAGATCTTTGACGTGTGGATGTCTTTCTTTTTTATTATGATTGGTGTAAAGAGAAAAATTACAGGTAAAAAGAATTTTAAACCAGGCGAAGCCTATGTTGTGGTTTGTAACCACAATTCATTTATGGATGTTCCCTTGTCGAGCCCTGGCATACCTGGCGCCAATAAAACCATTGCAAAAATTGAAATGGCAAAAATTCCGGTATTTGGAATGGTTTATTCCAGAGGAAGTGTGTTGGTTGACAGGAAAAGTGAAGAAAGCAGGAGAAACAGTTATAAAAAAATGCGCGAGGTGCTTGACATGGGTTTGCACATGTGCATATATCCGGAGGGTACAAGAAATAAATCGGGCGCACCATTACAAAAATTTCATGATGGCGCATTCAGGCTTGCTACCGAATCCGGAAAATCGGTGATGCCTGCCGTAATATTTAATACTGCCAAAGTTCTCCCGGCAAGTAAATCTTTTTACTTCTGGCCTCAACCTGTTGAAATGCATTTCCTGGAACCTGTTTCGTCTGCAGGAAAAAATACGCAGCAATTAAAAGATGAAGTGTTCGGAATAATGAAGGAATATTATTTAGAGCATCAATAACTATAAAAAGACCTGGTTCTGTTCACGCGTAGATCCTGCAACACGGCAGATTTGGGACTGATAGTAATATTGAAGTAACGTACCTGGTTAATGGGCACCACGCTTATCGACATCTGCCAGCAATGCATGTCCCTGGATATGGTCATACTGAACAGGGTAAGTTGCATTTCTTTAAAATCGAAAAAGCCGGTTGTACTGAAGTTCCATTTTGGCGTTAAGCTAAAACTGTTGTTGAAAGAAACACTGGAAGAAACTTCTGTTGTAAATCCGGAATAATCAGGTTTTATTCTTCTTGCAAAGTATAAGGAATAGGAAAGATCAATAGACCAGGGAATATTAAAATCTACAAATTCTGCCGGGTTACGCCGCATGTATTCCTGCAACCTTTGCTGTTCTCCCACCATGTCGGGATTAAGTCCGCCACCCATGGGATCAACCGGAATTCCACGAGGACCGGGGGTTGCTTCTGTTCCCTCACGTGGTTTCGATTGAAAGCGTGTTGACATGGAAATACTTCCGCTGGTAATTCTTCCGGGACGGAACCTGTTTCCCTGCCATACAAACCTGTCTACATTCCTTCCAAAGGAATCCACTTCGTAAGGATCTAATATTGCCTGTGCCGTAATATTAATTTTTTCCAGGAGGTTGCTGCGCAGGTATAAATTAAAAGGTTGCAGTTTTAAAGAATCCTGTAAAAAATTATAACCACTGTTAAACCCAAATCCATCAATGATCCGGATTTTTTTTATGGCAGCATCTCCGGTATCCTTCTTACTGCGCCATTTCATTTCCAGGTTATTATCAACGCCAAAACTTATTCCACCATACCTGCCATAGGAATAGCCGCGATATATCTGGTTGTTGGCAAACTGCGATAAAACATCAACCCTGCCCGAAGCACTTGTTTGAATGATATCGTAATTATTCTTTGAAAGATTGGGACGGTAATTAATGCTGAAAGTGGGCCGTATCACATGCCTGAGAGCAATCAGTCTTTTGCTTTTGAAATTAAATGTTCCGTAAACGGTGGTATTGAAATTAAGGCCAAAGCTTACCTGCCTGTCGGTAAAAAATCCTTTTTCATTAGAAATTGTATCCACTTTATTTGTCAGGTTATTCCAGCTTCTTCGCATTTTATTGGTAAGCCAGGTTTCCTCGTAACTGATGGAAGGAGAAACAATAAATTTACCAAGAGGCGGCAATGCTATCAGCAATGGAATTCGATGACGGGCACCCCATTGCAGTGTATCTAATAACCCTTTAAAACTATTTACCGCTGTATCATAAAATGAAAGCTGATTACGGAAATTTCCCTGGTAACCGACTCCCAGTTTTTCATACCATTTGGGAGGCCCGATCATTTCCTTTGCCTGGAGCGGATATATGGTAGCTACAGAAAATCCCACATCAGGAAGATTAATGTTTATCAAACCGGTTGAGTTATTCTGGTTGTGATTAGCACTCATCGTTAAATTATATGGTTTGCCTACCCAGGTTTTTGAATAGGTGATGGAAGAACCTAACTGGTTTTGAACATTCCTTAAAGGATTATTAGTAACGAAATCATTGTACTTGGTAGATCCGGCATTCACACTTGCCGAGAAATTGGTTCCGGGTTTTGCTTTCTGATCAACACTGTGATTCCAGTTGATCATGAATGTTTTTGTAAGCTGAAAATCGGGATCGCCTTTAAAATTTAATTTAGTGTGTTGCAGGCTGATATTAAAACCTCCACTGTACCTGTAACGTTTTCGATAAGTAGGTATCAGGTTGGCGCTCCATCCACCGTAAGAATAAATATTTCCTCTTAATGTAACGTCAAGATAATCGTTGATCACATGATAATATCCAAGTCCTTCAAGCCCTATTCCAAATTGTTCGTTAACTGTGAATTGTGGAGGAAGAATACCTGAATGACGACCGGGATTTAATGGAAATATGGCAAAAGGTAAATAGATCGGCACAGGAACGCCTTCAAATTCGGGATGAATGGGACCTGTTACCGCAACTTTATTAGAAATGAATTTTCCCTTGCTGCTTACAAAGCCAAAATGCGGTTCATCAAAATCACAAGTGGTCATGATCACACGTCGCGCAAAGGTTGTGGTGGCATTAACTTTTTTAAAAACTTCGGCGTTTACAAAAAATTCATCCTGCCGGGTGAAGGTATTTTTGGTTAATCCTTTCTGAGTTTTGAAATTGAACTGAATGGTATCACTTTGAAAATTCTCTTCGCCCTGTTGAAAATGAGCCCTCGCAATCGTTCGTCCAAGACTGTCTTTTTCGTTGAAGGCTGTTACAATATTTGTTGCCTGATTCATCTCCACACGTGGAGCGGTAAGTACAACATCCTTATAGGTTGTTTTAGTTTGGCCGTAAAGAATAAAGATCTTTTCTTTTATGAAAAGAACGGCGCTGTCAACCGCTTCGTAATCTATGGGAGCATCCAGCGTGTCCTTCGACATCTTTAAATTAAAAGTATCGTTGTAGGGAACAGAGGTTTCGGTATTGGAAGTGTCAAAATTATCGGCGTTAATGAGCCCGGGAAGTTTGGGATTTGTGATACTGTCTTTATTGTTTGAGGTAGAATCCTTTGTTAAAGGCTTGGTAATAACCTGCTGCAAACCGCCTGCTTCTGCATTTGATGTTATAATTAGGCAAAAAGCTATTATAACAGTCTTGAAACAGAGAATTTTTAAATTAAATTTGTGCAGTCTGGTCATATGCGGCAAAACAAAAGTAACCCTTAGAAAATTAAAGAATTTGTGAAGATTACTAACTGTCAACAAATCCTGGTATGCTAAAAAAAACTATTTACACAGTATTTTCCATTTTCGTTGTTTTGACTTTTTTTTCATTTGCTGAGGAAAATAAAAAAGCAGCTAAAACGATCATTATAGATCCGGGGCATGGCGGTTACGACCAGGGCGCTCCCGGTTTGTTTTCTACAGAAGCGCAGATCACACTTGCATTAGGATTAAAGCTGGGAGAAAAAATGGCTAAGGAAATGCCGGAAGTGAAAGTGTTATACACCAGGACCACGGATATCATACCCGGCAACATGAAGAACAAAAATGAGGGACTGCGCTACCGAGCCGACTTCGCCAATAATTCCAGGGCCGACCTGTTCATCAGCATACATTGTAATGCAGCAGGAAAAGCCCCGGGCGGATGGAACGAAAAGAGAATCGTTGGATATGATGAAAAAGTAACCTATAGTGGAAAAGGGAAAAAGAGAAAGAAGATCGTGAAAAAGATCCCTATCTATGAAACTTATTATGTGGAGAATTTAGCTAAAGGAACTGAAACATTTATCTGGGCCGCCAGGGAAAATGCACATAAGGGTAAAATGGTGGGTGATTATTCCGAATTTGCTTCTCACGATGAAGACAGTACCATAGTAATGCCGGAGAACGACCCCCTGATCAATGCTATGAAGCTGGTATATACAAAGAAATATTTTTTAAAAAGTCTGAAACTGGCGGAACTGGTACAACAGGAATTTGCAAAATCTGGAAGAGTGAATCGCGGTGTTAAGCAAAGAAATGATGTTGGCATCTGGGTTTTACATGCTACAGGAATGCCCAGCATTTTAGTGGAGGCAGGCTTTATCAGCAACAAGGAGGAAGATGAGTATATGAACAGTGAAAAAGGACAGGAAGAGATCGTGAAAGATATTGCCAATGCCATTAAAGTTTATTTAGAGGGACTTGACCAGCCTAAAAACGGGAGCGAGGAAGAAAAAC
>JAEZCV010000187.1 GCA_023429985.1 Bacteroidota bacterium
GCCATTGCCTCGCAGGAAAGATTTATCTTTGATGGATTCATCTGAGCTTAAGCATTTGTTTTGGAATTTCTTCTTCTTTCCTGATCCTGCTTTTCTCTTATTTTTTCATTTTAAATCATTCCAAACATGAACATTGCAGTTTCAAACCTCGACCTTAAATTTACCGACGCTGACCTGAAAAATTTATTCACCTCTCATGGTACAGTGGCATCTGCCGAAATAGCCATGGACGGTTTTACAGAGCAGTCAAGGGGTTTTGGTTATGTTGAAATGCCCGATGAAACAGAAGCCCGTGCAGCCATCAGTAAATTAGACCAGACAGAAATAAACGGCCTGAAAATAAAAGTGGAAGAAGCCGAACCTAAAGATGTAAGAAAAGGATCTTACAAAGTGGGAAATGGCGCCATGAATGTTTACAGGTTCAGAAAAAATTAAAGGGACGAAAGTCCTTTTTTTTATGCAAAAAAAATCAACCGGAAGGTTGAATCTTTAAATGAAGTAAATATTTTCTATTTGATCTTGTTGATGTTTACAGCACTTAAGCCTCTCGCACCATTTTCAATTTCAAACGTTACTTTATCCTTTTCTTCAAGGCGTTCTTTCAGCTGGTTCACGTGAACAAAGATCCTTTCGCCTGACTGACCGTCGATGATAAAGCCAAAACCTTTTGATTCATTAAAGAAACTTACAACGCCTGTGCGAATAGCATCGGCCGGATCGCCTTCCTCGTGTTTAGGAACGCCGATCTGCATGTCTTCAACGTTAAATACTTTTTTCTTTTTGGGATCGGGTGGGGTAGACGAGATGTTGCCATCTTCATCAATATAGGCCATCATATCATCCAGGGATTTGGATTTACCTGCATTGGCCTTGCGTTCTTCCATTTTTTCTTTTTTTTCCTGGCGTTGTTTTAAACGCTTTTTTTCTTTTTCTTTTTTATTATAAGTTTCTTTCGATTTTGCCATGTTTATTTTTTGGTGAATAATGAGCAGTTGGCTGGTAAAGTTAAAGAAAGGCCTCCTGTAGGGAGGCCTGTATTTTTACCACCTGTTTTTGTTGTAACCACCGCCTCCGTTGTTTTCACGGAAAGGGCTGTTACTGCGGGCAGGCCTGTCTTCTTTTGGCTTGGCTTCCATTACCTTGATATTCCTGTTTTCTACACTGGCATTATCAAGTTCAGAAATTGCTTTCCTTGCAGCTTCGTCATCCGACATTTCTACAAAACCGAAGCCTCTTGACTTACCGGTAAATTTGTCGTTAATAACTTTTGCTGAAGTAACTTCTCCATAAGGAGTGAAAAATTCTCTTAAGTCTTCATCCTGTACGTTAAAGCTTAAGTTTGAAACATAAATGTTCATTGTCTGTAAAATTGATTTAATAAAGATCTGAGAAGGCAATGAGTAAGAAACTAACTAACGATGCAGAAGCAGGATAATTAACGTTTACTATGCGAGGCTCAAATTAACTCGGCGAAGGTAAGCTAATAAAAATGAACTTGTGCCAAAAAAAACCAAATAGTCTGCTAATCAGCTATTTACTACATCCGCTTCTATGGGAACCGATATCTTTAAATGAAATCCCTCTCCCTGTGCAGTTTTAATTTCCATTCTGCCATTTAATACCTTTAGCCTTCCTTCCATGTTCTTTATACCTATACCACTGCCTGTATCGCCGGTACTCATTCCGCTGCCATCATCAGAAATTATCATTTCAAATTCCTTTTCGGCAATTTGAAGCAGAATTCTCACATTTGCTGCCTTTGCATATTTGATAATGTTTGTGCACTGCTCCTGTGCAATACGGTATGCGGCAAGTTTGGTAACATCATTAAGGATGTTTTCGCGGAAATTTCGACTTTCAACCTTTGTATTGATGCCTTTCGATTCCAACATGGGCAGAACAAGATTAGAAAGTTCCTCAATAAAACTTCCTGAGGAAAAATCAGGAGTCACCAGTGAATGCGCCAGCTTCCTGTTTTCATTTATTACTTTATCCAGGTTGTTAATACAGGGATGTATTACTTCTTTATGTTTGGATGGATTGTCGCGCAATAATGAAAGCAGCAGTTTTGTAGCCGTAACAATCTGGTTAACATTATCATGTAATTCCCTTCCTATAAATGTTCTTTCTTTTTCCTGGGCCTTCATAGAAGTAGTGATAATTTCCAGTTGCTGTTTTCTTTCCTTTTCTTTTAATTTCCTTTCCAGCTTTTTTTGTTCAGAAACATCCTTGATAAATACAGACAAACCATCCGGGGAAGGATATATATAGTTTTCCTGCCAGAGATTTAATGGTTGATAATAATCAACAATGCTGATGAATCTTTGTTCTTTCATAGCGGTTTGAAAGGCCTTGTAGGTAAAAGAGTCCACGGCATCCGGAAATTCTTCCCAAACATTTTTACCTATCAAAGTGGCAGGGTCGCGCTTGATTATTTTGCCAATTTTCTGGTTGGCATAAATGTATTTAAAATCTTTATCCAGTGCTATGAAACCATCTGTGATCCTGTCGAGCAAGATCCTGAATTTATCTTCACTTTCCTTTAATCCCTGCTCTACATATTTTTGCCTGGTAAGATCATGGAAATAAATGATGAGCCCATCCGGTGTGGGAACTACAATTGATTGTATATAACGTCCGAGTATAGGTGAAAAATCTTCAATTGTCAAAGGCTCATTTGTATCCATTGACTTTTTGTACGATTTATAGGTAATTCCTTCCCTTGCTCCCGGAAACTCTTCCCAAATGTTTTTTCCTGTAAGGGTTCCGAAAGGGCGCTGAAGAAATTCTTCTGCTATACTGTTGATAAAAATTATTTCCCAATCCCGGCTAAGTAGAATGATGCCGTTTGGAATTTTCTCAAGAATATTTCTAAGTAAAACCTCGCCCTTCTGTGGTTCTGTAATGGGTGCCGATATTTTGCCGGTAAATAAATCAACCAATCCGGTTAATCCCGGCACGTCGGTAATTATGCATCCCTTATGATCTGCAGGCGAATAACACGGAAAATCCTGTTCTTTTATAATGATATTTGAAGTTGAACTTTGCCTGGCCTTCTCCCATGCCTTTTGATAGTTAAAATCAGGAATGAAGAAATAAATTATGATATCGTAGTCTCTTGCTGCAAACAAAATATTAAATTCCTCATTCGTAGAAGCTCGCCATACCTGATTGTTTATACGGGATGAAAATACATTTGCTGCTGTACTTACATTTTCTTCATCATTTGAAACCAGTAATATTTCCAGCCTTTTTATATCCATTCCTTAGAATTTCAACCAGGGATAAAAATGGCATTTTATTAGAATTTAAACAACCGTAGTTATACGGTAATTTTTTGTATATTTTAGAAGGATATTTGATGCGGATGGATATTTGAATGGTTTAGTTGTTTAGTTGCCTGCCTGCCACAGGCAGGTTTAGTTTAATTAAGCTGATCTTGCCATTCATGGTGGAGGCAATAAGATGATTATTATTAACGCGCACGGTGTTTACCATCGAATTATCAAGCTTGTATCTCCATAACAATTTTTGAGTTTTAGGATCAATTGCATATACAATTCCATTTCGTGTTCCAAAATATACCAGGCCATTATTTTCAATTAACATAGATGGCGCATGTTCATAACCATAGCCTGCATGCATTTTCCATTTGATTGTTGGAACAGAAGGATTGGCTGCAAAGGCAACTATAGTATCATTCATGGTCTTTCCATATATTAAACTTCCATCTGCTGAAATGCCAATAGATTCACGCACTGTTGCCTCTTTGGTTCTCCATAAAGTTTTGCCCGTGCTTATTTCAATGGCCGTTAAATAGCGATCTGGCGCTGCTATATATACAACGCCATCGTTAATGACGGGTATCACCGATGCTGGCGAAAAGTTCCGAACGCTTGACCCATTATTCCATTTCCAGTTGCGTGTACCATTAGAAATATTCAGCGCATAGAGGTTGCGATCCCATGCTCCGAAAATGATCACATCGTTATGTATCACCGGCTGACTAACCACCGGACCTTCCAGCTCCGTAAATTCCCACAGCAATCTTCCATTTTCCAGTTCAATAGCCCTGAATGTTGAATCGCTTCCGCCGATATACACAATATTGTTTTGAATGATGGGTGATCCTAAAACAGATCCCCCGGTAACATATTTCCATTGAAGATTTCCTTTATTATCCAGGCAATAAATATTTCCGTCGGCAGAACCCATTACAATTTTGTTTCCGTTAACGGCAGGTGATGAAAAGATCGGTCCTCCTGTAGAATAACTCCATTTCTTTTTGCCATTCTTTTTTTTCAAAGCCTGTATCGTGCCTTCCTGGTTTCCAAAAATTATGAGGTCGTTCATTTCTGCGGGAGTTGAAATTACATTGGCGTCTGACTGAAAACTCCATTCAACCCTGTACCTGTCATTGTTTTCATTCATCGAAAAATCGGGGCGCGGATATTGTTTGGAAACATCATAACCAGGTTTTTTCATGGCCACTGTTTTCCAGGTTTTTTCTTCACCGCTTACAGGATTTCTTTCTGTAAAAACAAAACCTTCTTTTGAAACATCAACAATATTATAACCTCCGGCGGGCGCTTTTGCTCTCAGGTTCGACCTTCCCATTACAGCCGGAATATCCTCGGCTTTTACTTCGCGATTGTTGTGACCATGGCCGCAAAGCGCCAATACCGTATTTTTCTTTTTCAGCATATCAATCACTTCGTACCAGTTATCCAGTCCTTCATCCAGCGGATAATGATTTAAAAAAACAACCGGTGACTCCTTATCAATTGAAGCAAGTTCCTTTTGCATCCAGTTCATGGCATCGCGGGGCACATGTCCATCGCTCATTCTTACATAGGGGCCCGAGGCACAACCAATAAAATGGATACCATTATGGCTGAAATGAAATTTGTCATATCCAAAGGTTCTTGTAAATCCTAAACCTCCCGTTTCACTCCAGCCGGTATCATGATTTCCCGGAATAATATAATAGGGTATGTTCAAGCTATCGAGAATTTGCTTTGCCAGCAGTAATTCGGCATTGGTTCCTAATTCTGTAATATCGCCGGTGATCACAACAAAATCAATGTGCTTTAATGAATTGACGTCTGCCACCGTAAGCCTGAGGTCTTCTTCTGCACTCCCGTTGGGAGATCCGATATGGGTATCGGAAATAAATACAATACGGAAGTTTTTGGTTTGTGCATGGGCAGAAATGAAAAAAAGCAGCAAAAAAGCAAGTATGTAAGATTTCATACTGTAAAATAACTAAATCCCTTCCAGGCTTTTGAACTGAAAAAATTTAGGTTCATTTTTATGTAATTCTTAAAAACAGGTCATCTGCCGGGAAATTTTTAAGATGAAGATCAAAGCCAGTTGTGTAGCCGCCCTTATGCTTTTCAGTTTTTTTACCCGGGCCGCAGAAAATCCACAAATAGTAAGTTCCAGTTTGAAATCTGTTACCGTTTACCGTTCAGGAGCAGAAATGATCCATAGCAGCGCTGCCCAGTTAATGAAAGGCACCCAGGATGTGGTTATTTCCGGAATCAGCAATTCTGTTGATATGAACAGCATACAGGTAAATGTTCCGGCAGCAGTAACCATTATGGGTGTTGAGTTTTCAAATAATTTCCTGATAGCTCCTGAAGTGAGTTCGCGTATTAGCTTATTAAAGGATTCAGCAGAGCGTATTCAAAAATCATTGGACAGGGAAAATGTGCAGGTGCAAACAACACTGGACCTGCTGGAAGTTTTAAAGGCCAACCGTGATATTAAAGGAACACAAAGCGGGATGAGTGTAGCGGAACTAATGCGACTGATGGATTATTATAAAAGAAAATCAGGCGAACTTCAAAATGAACTGGCCGACCTGAGGGATGACCAGAAATCAATAAATGAAAAACTTTCCCGTATTAAAAGACAGATCAATGAAGAGGAGAGTAAGAATACGAGAAATGCAGGCCAGATAAGGCTTCAGCTATCTGTTGCCAGCGCGGGCAAATATGATTTTGGTATTTCTTACATAACAAAAAATGCCTGGTGGAGTCCTTTTTATGATGTAAGAGTTGATGATATTAAAAGTCCGCTTAAAGTGATCTATAAAGCCAAGGTGGCCCAAACAACGGGTATTGACTGGAAGAAAGTAAAACTTTCATTATCTACTTCCATTCCAAATCAATGGGGCAATGCACCGGTTCTGAAGTCATGGTTCCTGGGTTATA
This sequence comes from Bacteroidota bacterium, assembly GCA_023429985.1. Classification (GTDB taxonomy): domain Bacteria; phylum Bacteroidota; class Bacteroidia; order Chitinophagales; family Chitinophagaceae; genus Flavisolibacter. The sequence continues at coordinate 6,219 of JAEZCV010000187.1, forward strand.
TTAATCCCATTAACACCATGGAGCGAAACCTGGCCCGGAACAGGATACAGAGTTTCGATGAAAAAGCTTCCATGAATATGGAGGTGGTTAGTTCTGGTGTTAGAATCAGGGGTGTGGGATCGGTTGATGCATCGAATGCTCCTCTATATGTGGTAAATGGAGTGCCCATGAGCAGCGATGAGTTTTCAAAGATCGATCCTTCAGCAGTTAAGAGTACTTCTGTATTGAAAGATGAAGCTGCAACTTCCATGTATGGCAGCCGCGCCGCCAACGGTGTTGTTGTAGTTACTCTTAAAGATGGCTTATCAGATTATGTTACGGTTACCGACAGTGAATTGAACATAACCTTTGATATTGAATTGCCATACGATGTTCCTACTAACGGCAAAGAACAAACGGCAATATTAAAAGAATACAAGGTTCCTGCAGTGTATAAGTATTATTCGGTTCCAAAAATGGACAAGGATGCCTACCTGCTGGCTGAAGTAGCCGACTGGGAAAAACTGAACTTATTACCCGGTGATGCCAACATAATATTCGAAGGCACTTATGTTGGAAAATCTTTTATCGATCCTGCATCCACCTTCGACACGCTGAATCTTACTTTAGGTCGTGATAAAAGAGTGGTTGTTAAAAAGGAAAAATTAATGGATTACAGCAGTGTTAAATTCCTTGGAAGTAACAAGCTGCAGAAGTTCACTTACGAACTTACTGTAAAGAACAATAAAAAAGATTCTGTAAAAATGATACTGAAAGATCAATACCCACTTTCTACCAATAAAGAAATTGAAGTGGAGCTGCTGGAAGATGGCAAACCGTTCAACAACAATCCTGATATAGGTGTACTTACCTGGAAACTGGAACTTGCTCCCGGTGAATCGCGAAAGATCAGGTTCAGTTATACCGTCAAGTATCCAAAGGACAAAGTGTTGAATTTACATTAAACTCATAATAATTAATAAAGGGTGCCTTGTGCACCTTTTTTTATGTGCCGGAATTTGAAGGCATCTTCCTTAATCTTGCTAATTTAGCCCGGATGCAGGAAGATACTCCCTATATAAAATTGAAGATCAGTAAGATTGAACAGGCAGCTAATAAAGTGAAACTATTTTATTTTGAACCTGCTGCCATAAAATATAAGGCCGGACAATATTTAACTTTCAGCATACCAGAAAATGAAATTGAACTAAGGCGATCTTATTCCATTGCGTCTTCACCAGACTTAAACGAGCCATTGTTCATTGGTGTAAAAAGGGTGGAGAATGGGTTGTTTTCCAGGAAACTCTACGACCTGGCGGCGCCCGGAGATGAATTGATAACCCTTGGTGCCGGAGGTGTTTTTGTACTGCCTAAAGATTTGAATGCATTCCCGCAATTATATTTTTTTGCTGCAGGCAGTGGTATCATCCCCATTTTTTCACTGGTTAAAACTGCTTTATACATAAATAAGGAAGTTGAGATCATACTTGTGTATAGTAATCATTCCGAGGCCGATACCATTTTCTATACTGAACTGCAGGAATTGAAAAAGAATTATGGTGAAAGATTTAAACTGAAATTTTTATTCAGCAATTCAAAAGATCTTTTAAATGCAAGACTGCATTCAGGTATGATATTGAGGATCCTGAAAACCTATAGTCAAAAGGACTTTAGTAAAGCCTTGTATTATGTATGCGGACCTGAGAATTATATGTTGCGATGTACATCAACATTAAGAAATCTGTTTATTCCACAGGATCATATAAAAAAAGAAGTATTTTTTACACGCCTTCCTGCCATCCGCAATGAACCTCCCGATACATCACCTTATACGGCAAAATTATTTTTCCAGGGAGCAGAACATATAATAGAAGGGCAGTATCCGGAAAGCCTTCTGCAGTCAGCTAAAAAGAACGGAATTATTCTTCCTTACAGTTGTGAGGCCGGGCGATGCGGTAATTGTATTGCTAAATGCGAAAGCGGGAAAGTATGGATGGCATATAATGAAGTTCTTACCGAAGCTGAAGTGAAGGAGGGATATTTTCTTACATGCACTGGCTATCCAATGGGGGAGAATGTGGAAGTAATAATATAGAGAGCAGAGAAAAGAGCGAGAGCGGGATACTCAAAAAATAATGGAAGGGTTGATGGTAGGGACAACGCACGCGTTGTTCAACACTAAACAACTAAACCTCCCTACCGGCAGGCAGGCTCTAAACGACTAAACCCCAACTAAACCCCAACTAAACCCTTATTTTGTGCCCAATATGAACAGGATACATTATGCAGCCTGCCCGGTATGCAGCAGCAGGAATATAAATCCATTACTAACCGTGAAAGATCATTCGGTGAGTGGAGAAGAATTTGTGGTCTGGCAGTGTTCGGATTGTACATTAAGGTTTACGCAGGATGTGCCAGGCGAAGATTCTATTGGACCTTATTACCAGTCGCAGGATTATATTTCCCATTCCAACATCAGCAAAGGGCTTCTTAATAAATTATATCAGCGTGTAAGAAAACATACCTTAAAGCAAAAGGCCGATTTCATTATTCAACAAACAAAGCGCGAAGGCAGTTTGCTGGATGTTGGCGCAGGTACAGGTGCATTTGCGCATACCATGAAAATGCGTGGCTGGCAGGTAAAGGGAATTGAACCCGATGCAGGTGCAAGAAAAATTGCTCAGGAACTTTTTGGTATGCAGTTGTCGCCATCCATGGATGAAGCACAGTTAAGGAGCAACAGTTATGATGCCATCAGCCTCTGGCATGTATTGGAGCATGTTCACCAGTTGAATGATTATGTAGAAACTTTAAAAAGCCTGTTAACTGCCGATGGAAAAATATTTATTGCGGTCCCCAATTATATGGCTGCAGATGCAGACATTTATAAAACTTATTGGGCAGCATACGATGTACCCAGGCACCTTTATCATTTTTCTCCGCGTTCAATAGAAGTACTCGTACAAAAGCATGGTTTAAAACTCATCTCCAAACATCCCATGTGGTTCGATAGCTTTTATATAAGCCTGTTAAGCAGTAAATATAAAAGAGGAGGGAAGGCTTCGTGGATAGGCGCAGGCATGAGTGGCTTACGTTCCAACTTCACAGCCATGGCCGATAAAGACCGGTGCAGCTCGGTATTATATGTAATTGGGAAATATTAAGGAGCCAGGTTTACCTGGTAACTGAGCGGCCAGAGCTTGCCGGTGATAAAGAAATTTTTGGTTTGAGGATCGTAAGCAATTCCATTTAATACCGCATTGTTCCTGGTGTCTAGAAAAGGATATTCATTTTGAACCCGGGAAACCAATGAAGAAAGGTCATATTTGGCAACTACATGTCCCGTAGAAGGATCAATTTTCAGGATGTAAGGATATTGCCACTGGTTGGCGTAAATAAACCCATCTACAAATTCAAGTTCGTTCAGGTTAACTGCAGGAACGCCACTTTCCGTAACATCCAGTTGTTTAACCGCTGAAAATCCCTGCGGTTCATAAAAATACAACTGGTTGCTGCCGTTAGAAACAATTATATGCTTCCCATCTGTGGCGGCTCCCCAACCTTCGGTTTGAATAGGCGCCTCTTTTATTTTAGTGAAATCACTAACATGGTAAATATGTACAACTTTTTCTTTCCAGGTAAGCTGGTATAATGTATCGTTCAAAACAGTAATTCCTTCACCGAAATATTTATCCTCCAGCTTTACTTCATTTAAAACCTTTCCTGAACCGGGTTCAAGCTTAAGAAGTTTCGAATTGCCATAATTTCCTGTGCCTACCAGCAGGTTGCCGTTATGAAATTCATATCCCTGGGTGAAATAAGAAGTGTCATGGGGAATTGAGGAAATAATGCTCCAGGTTTTCACCGGAACAGGAGGTTGGGAAGGAATTTCTCCACCGTTTGGATCATCATCATTACAGGCAGAAATAAAAAAAACAATCAGGATCAAACAGCGGCTGGCGAACTTCATCATCTTACAAAAATAACCTTCAAAGCGTTTTTTTTCTAAATTTCCTGTTTAGAACTTGCTTTAGTTAAATATCAGTATTACATTTGAATTCCTTCTCTATCCCCTGGAAAATTACCAAATCTTAATCCAAGCCTCACAATTCCAATCCTCGGAATGATCATTGCATAAGTTCATTTACTAATCCCAATCCTGTAGATAGACTTTTCCCTACTCCTGTGTCGGCCTCAACCCCCTGGAACTATGAGGACATATCTACTTGGTATTGCAATCTTACTGTCTGCTGCTGCATTTGGCCAGCGTGAATGCGCCAGCACTGAATATCTTGCCGTTCAAAAGGCAATGTTTCCTGGTCTGGAGCAAAAGTTCGAGCAGGTTGAAAATTTCATACAACATCAAAAAGCCCAGCAAAAAACATTTGATAATATAGCTAACGGTATTCAATTGATCAAAATACCGGTAGTTGTTCACATATTATATAATAACGCTTCACAAAATATTTCCGAAGAACGCATTGCCAGCCAGATAGATGCGCTTAACAGGGATTTCAGGAGGAAAAATCCCGACACGGCCAGCACTCCCGTTCGATTTCTCCCTTTTGCCGCAGATATTCAAATTGAGTTTTACCTGGCTAAGTCCGACCCCGATGGAAGGGCTACCAATGGCATTATTAGAAAGCAAACGCCGGTAACTGCCTTCCGCACAGACGACAAGATCAAATATGACCATACCGGTGGATCTAATGCCTGGGATACCAGAAGTTATTTGAATATCTGGGTGGGGCCCACCCAATCCATTATTGGTTATTCCAGTATGCCCGGTTCCACCCAGGAAACGGATGGTGTGGTAGTGGCAACCGCTGCTTTCGGAATACATAATTCCGGACCTTACAATATGGGTAGGACGGCAGTTCACGAAGTGGGTCACTGGCTCGGACTTAAACATATCTGGGGTGATAGTTATTGTGGAGATGACCTGGTGGATGATACGCCAAGCCAGGGAAATTTCACGCCGGGTTGTCCAACCTCATTCAGAACTTCCTGTAATAATGGTAACCTGGGCGACATGTATATGAATTACATGGATTACACCAGCGATGCCTGTGTAAATTTATTTACCGAAGGACAAAAGCAAAGAATGCGTTCCCTTCTTGCACCTGGTGGTCCACGTCATTCTTTAACTACAAGCAAGGGTTTACAGGAACCCTGGAATACCAGTCTTCCTGAGCCGCAACCCGAACCTGTTACCGATGTGAGAATATTCCCTAATCCCGTTCTGAGTGATCTTTTTCTGAATCTCGGAGAAGAATGGAATGGAAAAGAAGTGCGTATCACGGATATGAACGGAAAGATGGTGGCAAGAATCCTTGTAAACGGAACCCGTCAGAAAATAAACACCTCATCTTACAGGCCCGGGGTATATTTTATCTCCGGAAGTTTGAACGGGCATTTGGTGAGAGAAAAATTCATCAAACTTTAATCAACCATTTGCGCTACCTGCTGGCCTATTACAGGAGCCAGTGCAACGCCCATTCCACTCATTCTTACAGCACAGAAAATATCATTTCCCAGGTTGCGCACTATAGGCGATTTTTCACTTCCCATTGCCATGATCCCGGCCCAGCGAGATTCAATTGCAAAACCTTTTTTATAACCGGGAAGAATAACCTTTTGAAGATAGTTTTCAAGCTCCAGTTGAATCTGTTCAGATGTTTGCATATCCAGGGTTTCCTCTTCCTCAAAGGCTTTATTGCGCGCTCCGCCTAATAATATTCTGTTACCCAGGTTGCGGAAATAATAATAACCTTCATCGGAATGGAAACTTCCTTTCCAGGGAAGACCTTCAATAGGAGAGGTGAGAATAACCTGTCCTCTTGCCGGAACAATATCTATATCGGGCAGGAGCATTTTTGTAAAGGCATTCGTACACAAAATAAGTTTATGTGCTTTGAATAAAAGTGGATGATTCTGGAAACTGATGGCGTGGTGATGATCGTGTTTTTCAATTTTATTTACCTCAAGGGAAGTAAATACCTGTACACCCATTCCCTGCACCCTTTGAAGTAAGGCGGTTAATAATTTTCCCGAATGCAAAAATCCTTCAAGACTGTTTTTAACCAGGTGCTTTGTTTGTCCAAATCCAAAATTTTCTATGGAATGATCCGCCAGTTTATAAGTTCTTTTTGTACCTGTAATGCGGCGCAGCAGCGAGTTGATGTAATCAAATTTGTATTGTAGTTCTTCTGCATTTATTTTGTCGTTGTTACCATATAGTTCATAACCGCCGCACATTTCAAAGTCGATCATGGAATCTTTAAAATGTTTTTGAATGCGCTCGAGACCTTTATAACGCATTTCAACCAGGGCAAGCATTTTTTCGGTTCCCATGGCTCTACCATCGGCAACTATTTCGCTTAAACTTCCAAAACAGGCAAAGCCTGCATTGCGCGAACTGGCACCGGTGGGAATGATTCCTCTTTCAACTATTGTAATTTTCAGCCGCGGATTGTTTTTCTTTAAGTAGAAGGCCGACCACAAACCCACAAACCCGCTACCGATGATAATAACATCCTGTGGTGCATAAAATGTTTCTTTTTCCCAGATAGATACCTGCATGAAGCAAATCTATAAGAATATGTTTAACTGTTGATTAGGCAGGATTTATAAATGAATAAATGGAAGTCATATTAAATAATAAAGGATTTTAACCCAATCTTAAGGCAGCAAAACTTAAATTCGGGACATAAAATGATCTTATGAAAAAATTATTACTGCTTGTTTCAGTTGTTGCTTTTAGTTTTTCGTTGAATGCACAGGGACTAAAAGGAATACTGAAAGAAGTATCCAAAAAGACAAATTCGTCTTCATCTTCACTTTCTAACGAGGAGGTAATAAGTGGTTTAAAAGAAGCGCTGAATGTAGGCGCCAATAATGCAGGACAGAAACTTTCCGCTGCCGACGGTTTTTTTAAAAATGCAGCATTGAAAATTTTAATGCCGGAAGAAGCAAAAAAAGTTGAATCAAAGTTGCGGAGTTTTGGTATGGGTAAGCAGGTTGATAACGCCATTTTATCTATGAACCGCGCTGCAGAAGATGCATCAAAAGAAATCGCACCCATTTTTGTTAACGCTATTAAGGAAATGAGTTTCCAGGATGCGATGAGTATTTTAAAAGGTGGAGATTTTGCTGCAACAGATTATATGAAAGGAAAAACAACCGCCTCACTAACCGAGGCTTTTCGCCCGATCATTGAAAAATCACTGGAAAAAGTTGATGCTACAAAACACTGGAATACTGTATTTACCAGCTATAACCAATTCAGCAAGGAAAAAGTAGAAACTGATTTGGTTGCCTATGTAACTGAAAAAGCACTTGCCGGAGTATTTCTTCAACTTGGTCTTGAAGAACAAAAGATCCGCAAGGATCCTGTTGCCAGAACTACAGAGATTTTGAAGAAGGTTTTTGGTAGTTAGTTTAGTTGCCTGCCTGCTGGCAGGCAGGTTTAGGCGTTTAGAGGTAAAAAAATAAAAAAAGGTTTAGGTGTTAGGAAAAATCCTAAAACCTAAACCTTTTAATTTAAAAAATATGGATCCTTTCTAAACAACTAAACAACTAAACCTGCCTGCCAGCAGGCAGGCAACTAAACCTGCCTATCGGCAGGCAGGTAACTAAACATTCCCTCTATCACAAATGAATCGCTTCCCCATAAGCCACTTCAATTGCATCTTTAATGCTTTCGCTGATGGTTGGGTGAGGATGAATGCTGTTTAGTACTTCGTGGTGGGTAGTTTCGAGTTTGCGGGCTACAACAGTTTCAGCAATCAGTTCTGTAACATTATAGCCGATCATATGAGTGCCTAGCCATTCGCCGTATTTGGCATCGAAAATTACTTTTACAAAACCTTCAGGGTGTCCGGCAGCCGTGGCTTTACCCGAAGCACTTAAAGGAAATTTACCAACCTTGATTTCATAGCCTGCTTCTTTTGCTTTCTTTTCGGTAAGTCCAACAGAAGCAATTTCCGGAGTGCAATAGGTACATCCCGGTACATTTCCATAATCGAGAGGTTCGGGCTGGTGGTTGAATTTTTTATCGGCATGCGCGAAATTCTCCACGCAAATAATGGCTTCTTTTGATGCTACGTGGGCAAGGGCCTGCCCGGGAACACAGTCACCAATTGCATAAAATCCGGGAACGCTGGTCTGGTAGAATTTATCCACTGCAATCAGTCCTTTTTCGGTTTTTACCCCAACGGCTTCAAGACCCATATTTTCTATATTGGCAGAAACACCAACAGCGCTCAGTAATACATCTGCTTCCAGGGTTACTTCACCATTAGCAGTTTTCACTGTAGCTTTTACGCCGTTGCCCGACGTATCCACTTTTGTTACTTCCGATGATGTCATGATTTCCATGCCCTGTTTTTTGAAGTTCTTCTCCAGTTCCTTAGAGATATCGTCATCTTCAACAGGAACGATCTTAGGCATGAATTCAACAATGGTAACTTTGGTGCCCATGCTGTTGTAGAAGTAGCCAAATTCAACACCAATGGCACCACTGCCAACAATGATAATGGATTTAGGTTGCTGCGGGAGCGACATGGCTTCGCGGTAACCAATGATCTTTTTGCCATCTATGGGCATGGAAGGAAGCTGGCGGCTGCGGCCACCGGTGGCTATAATAATATGTTTGGCTTCAACAGCCTGTGTATTGTTATCGCTGCCTTTCACTTCAATCTTTCCTTTGCCGGTGATGGTTGCAAAACCATTGATCACCTCAATTTTATTCTTGCGCATTAAAAAAGCAATACCCTTGCTCATTTTATCGGCAACACCTCGACTTCTTTTAATTACCGCCTCGAAATTTTGTTTGCCGGATGCTTCAATACCAAAATCCTGGGCATGTTTAATATATTCAAACACCTGGGCACTTTTTAATAGAGCTTTGGTTGGAATACAACCCCAGTTCAGGCAGATGCCGCCCATGCTTTCTCTTTCAATGATTGCCGTTTTATACCCCAGTTGGGCAGCGCGGATGGCCGCAACATAACCACCAGGTCCAGATCCGATTACAACAACGTCGTATGCCATTGATATATAGTTTTAAGATTTATCAGAATTTATTACTGCTTTCCGGGTTTTAAAGCCGGTGAAAAGGCGCGACGAAGCTAAATCAATTTGGTTTACCTGCAAAAGGGGTTTAGTTGTTTAGTGGGTTTAGAGTTGAGTCTATGGAACGCAGATGACGCTGATTGGCCAGATTAGCGCTGTAATATTTCAGAGTACCCAAGGGTGATGAAGTTGGGTCAGGTTGGCAAATATTCCCCAGCTATAAACATTCAGTTCTTGACTAGTGGAATTAGTTTCAGATTTCGTATTCCGATCATCTCTCAGCGTAGATCTGGCCAATCAGCGTCATCTGCTTGTGCCATGAAACAAAAGGTTGAATCGTTTTGTATGTTCTTTTAAAGATGATGGGGATAGTGGTGCTGACTATTGATCCATCGATGGTGCTGTACAGGCGGGACTATCAAACCACTCTACGCTG
>JAEZCV010000224.1 GCA_023429985.1 Bacteroidota bacterium
ACCATTGGCAAAAAGGGTACAGTTATGTTATCAAGAAATGACACGAGCCGTATGACAGGAGACTGTCACGTACGGTTCTGTGAGAGGCTTACGGGTGAAACTCCCGTTTGCCTACTCGGCGTTCTATAATTTATTATGAAATAAAAAGGTTTTGCTGGCATTAATCTTGAAAGTGATTTGGAAATTATATGTATGAAAGCAAAACTATTCCTGTTAGCTGCCTTTGCCTTTTTCTCCCATGCAGCCATGGCTCAATTCAATCTCGGTATTAAAGCAGGAGCCAACATCACCAAAGTTGACGGCAAATCATTCAGCGAAGAATTCCGTTATGGTTATCACCTTGGAGGTTTTGTAGAAATAGGTTTGGGTGAGAAGTTCGCCATTCAGCCCGAAGTATTGTTCAACCAGTACAATACAAGAGCCGATACTACTTTCAAAAGCGTTTACCAGAATGCCGTTGATTTTGAGAACTACCAGGATGTGAAGCTGAACTATCTTTCTATTCCCATCATGCTGAATTATAAACTGGGAAGTCTGGTTACCCTGCAGGCAGGTCCACAGTTTGGTATTTTAATCGCCCAGGATAAGAACCTCATACAAAATGGCAGGGAAGCATTTAGCTCGGGCGAGTTCTCACTGGCCGGTGGCGCACAGCTAAACCTGGGTTCATTGAAACTGGGTGGGCGCTATTTTGTTGGATTGAATAATGTTTCCGATATCAGCGACCAGGAGAAGTGGACCAACCAGGGCTTCCAGGTTTCGGTGGCTGTTGGGCTATAATGATATTTAGTATGTTTGAAACCCTCTTTATTTAGAGGGTTTTTTTGTTTTATAGAATCAGTTCTTTAGAGCTGTGTTTTTTGAACCACGGAGCCACAGAGGCACAGAGGGGCACGGAGGGATTACAATAGAACTGCGATTGACTGACATATAGACATTATATTTTCACTGGCACTAATGTTGAACCGGGGGAAATCTCTTTAGTTTTGCCTTTTGAATGGTATTTATCAATTAAAATATTTGGAGTGAATTTTAACCTGAAGCCTGAAGAAGAAATGGATTTTTTGCCGATCATCCCCCTGAATGAATCTGATGCAGAATCGAATGAGAAAATAAATATCCCCGATGAAATATGCATACTTCCTTTAAGGAATACAGTTTTGTTCCCGGGCGTAGTGTTGCCTATTACAGTAGGAAGAGATAAGAGCCTGCAGGCCGTGAATGATGCCTATAAACACAGCAAACTGATTGGCGTGGTGGCGCAAAAGGACAGCAATACGGAAGATCCCACTGCCAAAGACCTCGAAGATGTAGGCACGGTTGCTAAAATTGTGAAGCAGATCAAAATGCCCGATGGCGGTACTACCATCATCATACAGGGTAAAAGCCGTTTTGCTATTCAAAAGATTTTATCGGAGGATCCTTATTTCAAGGCCAGCATCAAAGTAATTGAAGAAGAAGAGGCACCCAGGGATCCCGATTTTGAAGCCTATGTTTCCAATATCAAAGACCTGGCTACCGAAATCATCACCCTTTCTCCTAACATTCCTACAGAAGCTTCGGTGATACTGCGTAATATAGAAAACCCTGCCTTCCTCATTCATTTTGTATCCAGTAACCTTACCATAGATATCAGGGAAAAACAAAAGATACTCGAGCAGGATAATATTCGTGAACGCGCCGACATGCTCATGCAGTTCCTGCAGAAAGAATTACAGTTTGCAGAGTTAAAGAATAAGGTAACCAATAAAACCCGCACCGAGATTGACAAGCAGCAGCGTGAGTATTTCCTGCAGCAGCAATTGAAAAGCATTAAGGAAGAATTGGGCGGCGATCCTAATGAAAGAGAAATAAAAGAACTGCAGAAGAAAGCAGAATCCAAGAAGTGGCCTGAAGAAGCAAAAGAAACATTTAAGAAGGGCATAGAGAAGCTGGAAAGAATGCATCCCAGCACGCCTGATTACTCGGTGGTATACAACCACCTCGACCTCTTACTCGATCTTCCCTGGCAGGAATATACCGAAGATATTTACGACCTCGAACGTGCTAAAGAAATCCTCGATCATGATCATTATGGAATGGATAAGATCAAGGAAAGAATCCTGGAGTACCTGGCCGTATTGAAACTGAAGGGTGATATGAAGAGTCCTATTCTTTGTTTTTACGGTCCTCCCGGTATTGGTAAAACATCGCTGGGAAGAAGTATTGCTCACGCCATTGGAAGAAAATACGTACGATTGAGCCTTGGTGGTATTCATGATGAAAGCGAAATACGCGGACACCGCAAGACCTATATTGGCGCTATGCCCGGACGTATCATGCAAAATATCCGTAAGATCAAATCTTCCAATCCTGTAATGATACTGGATGAAATTGACAAGGTGGGAAGCGATCACCGCGGAGATCCCAGCAGTGCCTTGCTTGAAGTGCTGGACCCCGAACAGAATAATTCATTTTACGACAACTATCTCGAACTTGAGTATGACCTGAGCAAGGTCTTGTTCATTGCCACTGCCAATAATTTACAAACCATTCAGCCTGCACTGCGCGACAGGCTGGAGATCATTGAACTGAGTGGTTATGCGGTGGAAGAAAAGATCGAGATCGCAAAAAGGCATCTTGTTCCCAAGCAAAAAGAAGCGCATGGATTGAAGGATACCAAATTTAAAATGTCTGACAAGGTGCTGGAAAAGATCATCCAGGACTATACAAGAGAAAGCGGTGTGCGTGAACTCGACAGGCAACTGGCTGCCATCATGCGTAATCTTGCCCGTCAAATTGCAACCCATGGTAAGATCAAGCCTGTTATAACGATTGATGATGTTGAAACTATTTTAGGAAGGTCGAGATATAATAATGAAATGTATAAGTCGGCCACCATTCCCGGTGTTGCCGTAGGACTGGCCTATACTTATGCAGGAGGTGATATCTTATTCATAGAAGCATCCTTAAGCGATGGAAAGCATGAACTCAGGCTGACAGGTAATTTAGGAAATGTGATGAAGGAAAGTGCATCCACTGCACTATCCTATTTAAGTGCCAATGCAAAGAAACATGGTATTGATCCGAAGATCTTTGATACCAAGTCGGTGCACATACACGTTCCCGAAGGCGCCGTTCCAAAGGACGGTCCCAGTGCAGGTGTTACCATGTTAACCGCACTTGCTTCGGCATTTACCGAAAGAAAGATCAAGCCTTATCTGGGCATGACAGGAGAGATCACCTTAAGAGGACAGGTTCTGCCTGTGGGTGGCATTAAGGAAAAAGTGCTGGCAGCAAAGAGGGCAGGACTGAAAGATATTATCTTGTGCTGGGTGAATGAAAAAGATGTGCAGGAGATCAATCCTGATTATATAAAGGGACTGCGTTTCCATTATGTAAAAACCATGAACCAGGTGCTGGAACTGGCATTGATGGATTGATAAATGATTATCTTATTTTAGCCTAAATAATTTGTTTGCAGCGCATCCTCCTGATACTTTTTTTATTGAATGCCTTTATTGCCAGTGCACAAACCATTGGAGGCAATACGGCATATAATTTTCTAAAGCTTCCTTCTAGTCCGATTTTAACGGCTGCAGGTGGTGTGAACACTTCTTATTTTACCAATGAAGTTGGATTGAGTTCCAATAATCCTGCTTTACTGAACCCGGAGTTGCACAGCCAGTTGAATGTAAGTTTCAACAGTTTTCTTGCGGGTATAAAAACCTATAGTGCCACTGGCGCTCATCATCACGATAAAACAAATACCACGTTTGGCGGGCATATTTATTTTGTTGATTATGGATCCATTCCACAAACCGATGCAGCAGGGAATGTGAGTGGTGAATTTCGCCCGGTTGATTTTGTGATACAGCTGGGGGGCGGAAGAAAGTACCTGGAAAGATGGCATTATGGTGCGAATATGAAATTTATTTATTCGGGATACCAGCAATACAAATCATCTGCACTTGCATTTGATGTTGGTGTATTGTACCGTGATAGTGCCAATGCGTTTACAGCATCTTTTTTGGCAAAGAACATGGGTTTCCAGTTCAGCAGTTTTACGGGAGAAAAGCAGGATCTGCCTTTTGATCTGCAGGTAGGTATTACTAAGCGATTAGCCAAAGCTCCATTTGGGTTCTCCATTACAGCGCAGCAGGTGCATCGTTTTAATTTAATGTATAACGATACATTGTTCAATAATGAGAATGAGTTGAATCCGGGTACATCATTTATCAATAAGCTTACGCATCATTTTGTAATTGCTTCGCATATTTTTTTAGGCAACAACCTGGAAGCAACTATTGGATATAATCATTTAAGAAGATCGGAATTGAATGTTGGTGCTGAAGGTAATGGACTGAATGGTTTTTCTTTGGGACTGCGGTTGAAGTTTCAAAAGTTACAGGTGATGTATGCGCGTTCTAATTACCAGAGGAATGTTTCTTTTAACCAGCTGGGTATTAGTGTGCAGATGAACAGGTTTTTTGGAAGTGGGGAGTTGTAAGAAAAGGGTTTCACGCAAAGAACGCCATGGTTTTGCGCAAAGAACGCCAAGGGAAGATTAGATCACATTAGTTAAAACCATGAATAAGTTGGTTGAATACACTAACACTTTCTCTACATTCCAAATTTATTGATTAATAAACTTCGCGTCCTCTGCGCCTCCTCCGTGGCCTTTGCGTTTGCCTTTATTTTATTAATGAAGGATGTATGAAACAGAAAGAGAAACAGAAAGAGAAACAGAAAGAGAAACAGAAAGAGAAACAGAAAGAGAAACAGAAACAGAAAGAGTTTTATACCCCTACCATCTTATACACCTCAAACGCTTCCGCATATTTTCTTCCGCATTGAATACCCCTAACCGTAGCGAGTGAACGTATAAAATCCGGGTTCATATAGCTGCGCGCTTCCTGGGTTTTGTATTCTTTAAGTGCGCTGAGTTTTTTTTGCAGGTGATCGTCCTTAATAATTTCAAAATAAGCAGGTTGAAAACGCGTATTGTTCCATGGTAATTCATACCCAAGAATATTAGCGTTCTTAAAAGCCCTCATTCCCTCTGCATACACGGCCTGGTGGTCCTGGTGCACATCGTTTTGTGCAGGTAAAAACACCGTATCGGGCTGTATTGATCTGCTGATCTTTAAAAGTTCATCAAGTATCTCCTGTCTTTTTGAAAGCAATTGCCTTACTTCAAAATCGAAGAAGATAGTTTCCGAAACACCCAGGGCTGCTGTAGCTTTTTTACATTCAAGTTCCAGGGAGTTGGCAGCACTTCCTGCAGGAAGTGATTGAGAGCAGGTTGAGAAAGCTATATAGGTGACCTTTTTTCCAAGCCCTACATATTTTGCTATGGTGGCGCCGCAGCCCAGTTCACCATCATCGGTATGAGGAGCCAGTACAAGAATATTATTGCTGATCACCATTATTAGTAATTGAAGTTTGATTGGTCAAAAATTCTGCTTTCGCTTCTGCATCCTGTCTTACCAGTTCTGTAAGATCTTTTTCAAGTCTTCTTATTCTTGCAAACATCTTTAAAATAACAAAAAGAAAAAAGAGAATGCAGATATAAAATAAAAGATCGGCGCCCCTTCCTACGCCCAGCCATTCGGCAATGGAACTGGTATAATGGGGAAAGAGAATAAAGAAAATGGATAGTCCTGAAAAAACGCCAATGGTAAGAAGATCTAAAAGTGCATTTCTGAGTCGCAGCACATAATAAAGAAAGATCAAAATAACGCCTGTGATCAATATGACCTGGATGCCACTCATCTGAATAGTTTTTCTAAAATTAGATCAAAAAGAATTCGAAAGCTGTTCATGGCCGATTGTCCTTTCGATCGTGAATAGTCCGAATACAAAATATGCACGGGAACTTCTTTATATTTCAATTTATGTTTTTTTACCAGCGAAAGCAGTTCGGTGGCATGCGCCATCCTGTTTTCTTTCAATTGAATAGACTGTGCGGCCTTGCGGTTCATCAGCCTTATTCCATTATGTGCATCGGAAAGGTAAAGGCCGGTGAATAAAAAGTTCACAAACCTTGCGACCCTGAGCAAAACTTTCCTTCCTGAACTCATATTATGTTGTGCGCCTTGCAGAAACCTTGATCCTAATACGATATCATATCCTTTTAAAGCCTCAGTGTATAAATTATCAATGTCTTTGGCATCATGCTGACCATCTGCATCGAAATGGGCAATGTATTCGGCCCCTTTGGCCATTGCGAAATTCATCCCCGTCTGCAGTGCAGCTCCCTGGCCTAAGTTTATCCTATGTCTTAAACAATATACAGGAAGATCAAAAAGCGTTTCTTTCAGCTTGTGGGTAGATCCATCATCCACCACCACCGGCTGGTGACCTGCATTGAGAATTGATTGTACTACCTCTCGAACAGCAACATGCTCATTGAATGCCGGGATAATTACGAATATTTTATTTACCTGCTTCAACATGAATAGTATAAAAACTGTAGTCTTCAAATTTGCCTGCTAAAGCATTATTGTTTGTTGAAATAAATTGGGAATAGCTTTGAAGATCTTTGTCCTGCAAAATAACAAGTAATAAAACGGGCGATGAAGATTTTAAAGATGACAGGTCATTTATAAGCAAACCGCTGTCTAATAAGGGAGCATTTTTGTAGATGCTTATACGATGATTCATATAATATCCCGAGCCTGTTATCACCGGTTTTTCTCCTTCAATAATGGCGCTGTCAATGATGTGAGCTGCCTGTTTTTCAAAGCGGTGTTCATACTGCCAGCTGTATTCTTCCTGCCCCCAATTCCTGATCCTGTTGGCTGTGAAAGCAATGCCCCTGGCTGTTTCCGGCAGAAACATCAATAATATTATAATGCTAAAGAACCATTTGAACTTCTTTTGGCTGATGCTATTCATCCAAAGAAAAACTGCCGTTTGAACCAACACTGTGCACAAGCCAAAATACCTGGCTTCTTCAATATAGGTCCAGAACCAGCCCGGCAAAATTTCTTCTTTTGCCACCGTTAAGGAAAGAAAGGCCAGGAGTGAGGTAATTGCTATGCAAATAATATAGCTGGTTAGAAAAAAGAATTTCTTTAATGATATTTGATGATTCGATCTTTTGGCAATGCTTTTTGCAAGGATGATGGTAATGGAAATTAACGCCAGCAGGTGCACGGCCTGCATGAAACGATAGATGTTTTTACTAAAATCAGTATTCCCGGAAATGATCATTTCTGCAGTATCAGGTTTAATGAAAGCCGCAGGGATAAAGGGATAGAATTCAGAAAGGTGATGAGGAAAGAAGCCACGTTCAGGCTGACTGATATATGCCGCTGTTCCGGTATTGAATTGCTGGAAAAGAAGTAAGGCAGCACATCCAGTTAAAACCGTAACGAAGCTTAGCATTCCTGCCTTATAAATATTCTTCTTGCCTAAATGTTTTCCATAAACCCAAACTAATAATGGGATCAATATAACAACGGGGATGAACATGTATTTGATCCATCCTGCTATAATTAAAGCTGATGAGGAAAAGAAGAGGAATTTTCCATTCTGTTTTTCAGCTCTGCATAG
>JAEZCV010000007.1 GCA_023429985.1 Bacteroidota bacterium
CGTGGGCTCTGAGATGTGTATAAGAGACAGGATGAATACTGCCATGAAGATGGGTACTAATTATCCTTACGGTCCTTTTGAATGGGCTGAGCTTATTGGAGTGGAAAAAATTCATAAGCTCCTGGAAAGGCTGGCGCAGGATGATATCAAGTACATGCCGGCCAGCAACCTTTCTGCAAAATAATTTAGTATTTACTAAATAATTTAGTATTTTCATGGTTCAAATAATTCATGACCATGAAACCATCTTTTCAAATGCCGGGATACAGAATTAACGAGTACCAGCTTGTATTAAATCCTCCTGAAGTTTTACGCCAGCGTATCGGTAAGGTCAGGGAAGGCTTTTCATTAAAATATGATCTTCCGCTTCAAAAACCCTTAAAGGCTGTCTGCCTGGTGAAATTCAGTCATTGGGAAATGATGGAAGAAAAGATCCTTCATCGTTTGCAGTTGATTTCTATGCGTCTTTCACCATTTAAAATAGAAATAAGAGATTTTGGAAGTCTGCCCAGTCATAGTGTTTTTCTTGATGTAGTTACTAAAGTTCCTGTTCAGAAAATGGTACGCTCACTGAAAACTGCGGGAAGTTTATTGCGGATGAACAGTGCAAACAAGCCTCAATGGATAGACAATCCTCACATTCCTATTGCATACAGGTTAAAGCCCTGGCAATATGAACAGGGTTGGAAAGAGTATTCCCACAGGCAGTTTACGGCAAAATTTATTGCAGATCATATATTGTTGCTGAAAAGGCCTGCAGGTGAAAGGCATGCTTTCCAGGTAGTTAAGCGATTTGATTTCCAGGATCTTCCGGTATTGACCACGCAGGGAAGCTTTTTCGAGATGGAGTATTAATTTTTGATCCGTACACTATGATGAAAACAGGGGAAGCAGAAATAAATCCCGATCAGTATAAAAAAGGAAGGGGCGCGCAATTTAATACGCACAACAGGTTTCTCAGGCAAGAGATGACCAGGGAATATATTGAGGGGGTAGATGACTGGGTGGAACCAGATGTAAAGACCTCGCACATCGAAATTTTTCCTAAAACCATTGTCAACAAAGTTGATAGCCCCGATGTGGGAATGTTCTACAGCATGAACCCTTACCAGGGATGCGAACACGGTTGTATTTACTGTTATGCCAGAAATTCATTTGAATACTGGGGCTATAGTGCGGGAATTGATTTTGAAACAAAGGTGCTGGTAAAAAAGAATGCTCCGCAGTTGCTGCGTAAATTTTTAATGAATCCAAAATGGGAATGCGTGCCTATCGGTTTAAGCGGTAATACCGATTGTTATCAGCCGGCCGAAAAGATCTTTGGTATTACAAGATCGCTCCTGGAGGTATGTAATGAATTTAACCAGCCAGTTGGTATTATTACAAAGAACGCAGGAATTTTAAGGGATAAGAAATTGCTGCAGGAAATGGCAGGTAAAAAACTGGTTTCAGTGTTAATGACCATCACCAGTTTTAATGAAGAATTGCGCAGGGCCATGGAACCTCGAACCACAACAGGTATGCAAAGAATTCGGGCCATAAAAGAACTTACTGATCTGGGAATTCCTTCAGGTATTATGATGGGCCCGGTTATTCCGGGTTTGAACGATCATGAGATGCCTGCTATACTTGAAAAAGCCGCAGAAGCAGGTGCAAAATTTTCTTCCTATACTTTCATCAGGTTAAATGGCGCTATAAAACTATTGTTCCATGACTGGCTCTATAAAAATTTTCCTGATCGGGCAGATAAGGTCTGGCACCTGATTGAAGCCGGCCATAATGGTAAGGTAAACGACAGTCGCTTTGGTGTGCGCATGAAAGGTGAAGGCAGTCTCGCGCATGTGATTGCCGATCAATACAAGATATACATAAAGAAATTGAAGCTCGATCATGAACGCATGGACCTCGATTGTTCCATTTTCAGAAGACCGGGTCAGCAGGGAAAATTATTTTAGTTATGTAATTGTTAAGAGCATGGCATCCGATTGGTCCAAACCAATGTGTATGCTTAAAATTTTCATCCCCTTCCTCGTTTCAATGCTTGTTTTCTTATCGCCGCGAAAAAATAATGAGGAAGTAAAAAAACAAAAAAATAATCCGGTAAAAGTTAGGTCACTTGACATTAAGGTAGGGGCAAATCAATTTGTTGCCAACAGTTTTTTACAGGTGGAACTTTATAATTCAGGGATAGAAATTATGGATGGAAGCTGGGAGTTTTCGCTTGAAGACGGCCAGGTTATCAATGGTTTTTCACTCGATATCAATGGTAAACAGCGCCAGGGTGTTGTAGTAGAAAAAAACAAGGGAAGAATTGCTTATGAAACAGTTGTAAACAGGAAAATTGATCCCGGGTTGCTTGAAAACACTGGTGGAAATAATTACAGGGTACGCGTGTATCCTGTGGCTGCAAAAAGTTCAAGGATCATTACTATTCATATAGCCCAGCAAATGCGTCCCTTTAAAAATGAAGTGCAATATAATCTTCCACTTCGTTTTGAATCGCCCATAGAAAATTTCTCACTTAACATTCATGCTATATCTGAAGAAGGAAATCCAATAGCAAAAGCAGGTATGATCTCCGGTCTGTCTTTTCATAATAACAAACTGGAATTGGAGCGCAAACAGTTTACTGCTGCGCAGCCAGTTTCCTTTGCCATTCCATTAAAAGAAAAATCACTTCATCAATGCATCGATGAAAATGGAAACTTCAGCCTATTCTTTCCCTATAATTTGGAAAATAAATCACAGGGGAATGACAGTGTTACCGTTTTCTGGGATGTCTCATCATCTTCAAAACACAGGGATATTGAAAAGGAATTAGGGTTTCTGAAATCTTATATTCAGAAAGAAAGACCCTCAATTGTTAAATTGATCTTATTCAGCAATGAAGTGCATGAAAAAAGGGTTTTTGTTGATGTACCGGAATCAATGAATGAAATAGTAAGGACAATCAGAAATTTTCCGGTGGATGGGGCTACGAACCTGGAGTTGTTAGGAAACAACGAAAATATTTCCGGTATCAATATTTTATTTTCCGATGGGTTGAACAATTTCGGTGATGATCCTGAAGTAATCAATACCATGCACACGGTTTCATCTTCTTCAATAAATAATATTGCTTTATTAAGAAATTTTTCAAAATCAACAGGTGGTCATTTTATAGATCTAAACCAAATGGAAATAGGAGATGCTATAAAATTGCTGGACCAGGTTCCTTTGCAGGATGTAAAGTATGAGGCTGCAGGAACAAAATACTTATTTGCATTTTATGAAAATGGTTTTGTTTCAGTTTCGGGAAAGATGAATGAGAATTTTGCAAAGATAAAATTGCAGTTGCCGGGAGGAGGTGATAAGCAGTTCGATTTAGATATGAGTAACACATGTGCAACCGAAGTGGAGGCGGCCATGCTGTCGGCAGGTAACAAGTATTATTCTTCCGAGAAAATTGATTCGAGCCAGCTGTTTAAACGATTTGCTGCTGCAAATACAATGGTTAGTCCGTTTACATCGCTGATTGTATTAGATAATTTAAGCGATTACATAAGGTTTAATATAATGCCACCCGCCGATTTGATTGATGAATACAACAACAAGGTTACTGTAAAGTTGCAGCGCGGTATAAATGACATCATAAAAGTTGAAAAGAAAATTAATGATGAAGACTTCAGGGAAGAGATCGTTGAAGATCTTGCTGGTATTTTCAACTATAAAACATCCTGGTGGAAGAAATTGTATTCGAAGCAACCCGTTAAACTTAAGGTTGATGAAGATATGAATCACATTACAGCATCACGGAGTTCATCTGGTTCAACCGGAACTGGTGGTCCTGCAAATGTTCAGGATTCAACTTCCATGCACCTGTCAAATGTTTTGCAACCTGAGCAAAGCGAAATGAATGAAGTGATTATTGTAGCGGATGGCGCTGAAAGGAGAACTGAATTTTCCGGTGCAGACGTAGTGAGTTCCCCGTCGACGATGCGCGCCTTATCGGGAAGGGCCCCTGGTATTTCGGTAGGAAGCGGAGCGCCTGGATATGTATCAAATTCTAAAACCAGTGGGAATAATAGCGACAATGAAGAAGCGCAGGAGGATAAACTGTTAACAGAAAGTGATACCGATATACTTGCGAATTATCAGGCACATGGTAAAAGTTCTATCCTGGAGTTTGGAAAATTGGCGGAACGGAGTTTTACAGGAAAAGAGAAAGACTCATTTTATAGGATATACCTGGATTTGAAAAAAACTTATGGTACACACCAGGAATTTTATATCACGATTTCTAATTTATTTCATTCAAAAGGATTAATAAACGATGCAGCAAGGATACTGAGTAACCTCTGTGAAATGGAACTTGAAGATCCGGCACTTTTGCGCGCCATGGCATACATTTCAGAAAGCAGGAAGGATTTTCGTTCGGCAGTATTTCTTTATTCAAAAGTTTTATCATTACGAAATGACCAACTTCATGCTTATCGCGACCTGGCACTGGCGCATAAAGCAAACGGGGATAATAAAAAGGCAACAGAAATACTTCAGGAAATGCTTTTAAAAAGAGGCAATGTTGAAGCAAACCTTGATGGATTAAAAGAAATTGCACTTACGGACCTGGATAATATTTCAGGCAGGAACAGGCAATTAATAAAGGATGAATCCCTGCGCTCAATATTTTCACTGCCTCTAAACGCCGATTTAAGAGTTATTGTTGACTGGAATAAAGATCAGACAGATATTGACCTTCACATTAAGGAGCCTTCCGGCGAAGTATGTAATTACAAAAATAAGATTACTAAATCCGGAGGAAGATATGCAGATGATGTAACAACAGGCTTTGGGCCGGAAGAATATATGATAAGGAAGGCCGGGAAAGGTAATTATGAAATTTCGATTAATTATTATAATGATAATTACCAGCGGGAAGAAGTGCCTGCAATTGTAAAACTCACTATAATTAAATATTTCGGAACGGACAGGGAGGTAAGAGAGATCAAAGCTATTATGCTTGACAGCGAAACCAAATCAGCACTGATCGGTACCGTTAGTTTTTAAAATGCATTGGTGATGCAAAAATAATTTTGAAAGAATTTATATTAATTGCATTCATACTTTTATCTTTGCATTCTAATAATATTTTTTATGCGCCTTGATTATCTGACAATAAAAAGCTTTACACCGAAAAGGTTGTGGCGCAGGGCGTATTAATTAATCAAATGATTGAAGGAACCCTGCACAACATGCAGGGTTTTTTTATGAACTATGAGGAAATTATTGTTACATATTGAACCCCTTTGTAAACCGGCAGCATTTTTATCAATAGAAGATAAAAGTTTAGTGCTTATGCATTTGATGCAAAAGCATTTTCGTTGCCCTATTTGACCAGGTTAATATTATTTTTTAATAAAAGTTATAACCCGGTCAAAAGCCGGGTTTTTTTTATGAGTTATGAGTTGAAAATTAAAAATTGAAGATCATGTTACGGCGGTTATTCGGAAGCACGAGTGCGTTGCAGTCCGTTTTTGAAGGACATTACATTAATGTAAAGGCTTATTATGCGTACAGGTTCAACGCTATGTGCAACCTTAGTTTTATTGACGACCTTGATGCATCTGCAGCACATAAGTTTTTGATGGAAAGATTGCGCAGCGAGTTTGTTGAAATTTACCAGCACAGTTATTACGAACGAGCAAGCGGTGAGCTTTTGTTCAATAATACCATTTATGTGTTAAAAGAAAAGAGGATGATCGAAATGGGAAGCAACTATTGCCAGGTATTGTTCAGGCCGGGGCAGCATCAGTGGTTGCGGGAATTGATGGCCAGCCTTGCAGAATTTAAAATAAATGTTTACAGGCACGAACCTGTTATTGGGTTTGCAGTGCCTGCACAGAATTAACCCGATGCCAGGTTATGGCCTGGCATCTTTACCATTCTATGAATGGCTGATTTTTTGAAGTATAAAAACTGGTTATGGCAAAATTAAAATTAACAGGCAAGCAGTTGAGAAAGATCGGTTATCCTGAAGGGCCGGTGATCAGCATTGCCATGAATGTGATGGAAAAAAATTTTAAACATCTTTCCGAAGAAGATGCACTGGAAATACTGTCATCTATACTGCAAAGTCCAAATCAATATGCAGGTGAAGGAGTGCTGGCTAAAATAGCAGAAGCGCTTGTTCCTAAGAAAAAGCCTGGAGAAACTGAGATTGTTTTGATGGATAAAGGAATAGATTTTAATGTATTCGGAAATGATGGAATAGAACCGGGTGCAATGCACCAGATGCACATAGCTGCAAAGATCCCTGTTGCTGTTGCAGGCGCATTAATGCCCGATGCCCATTCGGGATATGGCTTGCCAATTGGCGGTGTGCTGGCCACCGAAAATGCAGTGATTCCTTATGGAGTGGGTGTTGATATTGGATGCCGGATGTGCTTATCGGTTTTCGATATCGATCCAAAAGAACTTACTCAAAGAGATCATTATTTTACCAGGGAACTGAATGAAGCCACATTGTTTGGAAGCGGAGCGCAGTTCCAGGAGGCTGCTGATCATGAAGTAATGTACAGGAAGGAATTTGATGAAATAGGTTTATTGAAAGGTATGCAGGGAAGGGCATGGAAGCAACTGGGATCATCGGGTTCAGGGAATCATTTTGTGGAATTTGGAATTGTTGAAATACCAGAGAAAGATGAGGTGCTTGGCATTGATGCAGGAAATTATCTGGGCTTACTTTCACATTCCGGGTCAAGAGGATTGGGTGCAACTATCGCTAATCATTATACGAAAATTGCAAAGGAAAAAAGAAAGCTTCCCGGTGAGGCTTCCAATCTTGCATGGTTATCGCTTGATGAAGAGGAAGGCATTGAATACTGGATGAGCATGAACCTGGCAGGAGATTATGCATCTGCATGTCATCACATCATTCATGAAAAAATTGCTAAACAGCTGGGGAGACAACCGGTAAAAATGGTGGAGAACCATCACAACTTCGCATGGAAGGAAAATTGGGAAGGAAAAGAAGTGATTGTTCACAGGAAAGGAGCAACACCTGCAGGTAAAAATGTGCTGGGAATAATTCCCGGCTCCATGACCGCACCCGGGTTTATTGTGAAAGGAAAGGGTGAAATGGCATCTGTAAACTCAGCATCTCATGGTGCAGGAAGAAAAATGAGCAGAACCGCTGCAATTAATTCCATCACACATGAACATATGAATGATGTTCTTACAAAGCATGGAGTGAAACTTTTGGGTGGAGGACTGGATGAAGCACCAGGTGCCTACAAGGATATTTTTGAAGTGATGAAATCGCAACGGCAATTGGTGGATACGGTGGGAATGTTCTATCCCAGGATCGTAAAAATGGATGGATCCGCCCCGAAGAAATGGGGGAAGAAAAGGTGAGGGGCGGTGGAAGTTGATCGGTGGTTGAATGGTGGTTGATTGGTGGTTGAACGGTGGTTGAACGGTGGTTGAATGGTTGTTGAATGGTTGTTGAACGGTGGTTGAATGGTGGTTGAATGGTTGAATGGTGGGTGAAGGACTGGATTGTTCCTTATTAAACCTTTATGTAAATTTTCCTGCGGTCGAGCCAGTAACAGATGGCCCACATAAACAGAATCACTGTTAACGCAAAGGCAAGCGATCCAATTTCTTTTGGACCTGGGATGAATTTGTAAACATTTTCGTAGATCCAGTTCCAGGGGCTTACATATGCAGGTTCTCCTTTTGCATTCAAACCATTTGGTATTCTTAGTAATCGTAAACCTTTTGGAAGAAATGCGCTGAGTGCAAAAACAAAAAGCGCGTTTTTTCCAAATACATCAAAAAATCTTGTCCACCCGCCGCGAACGCCTTTCAGTTCTATTGAATAGATCATGGTAGCTAAAATGGCAGTTGCCATACCTGTGGTAAGTATAACGTATGAACTGGTCCAGATCTTTTTATTAACAGGAAAGGTTTGTCCCCACATATAACCTGCCACCATCATAGCCATAGCAGCAATAAATAACCCGGTGATTGTTTGAAATAATTTTGATGATGAATTAACTGCTGTTGCTTCCGGGTTTTCTTTACCCTTATTTATAATATATGCGCCCACTAAATATCCAAGTATCACCTGAACAATGGCAGGAAGCGTGCTTATTAATCCTTCTGGGTCAAAAGGAATTCCTTCTCCTTTGTACATATGCGCAACACCAAGAATGGATCTGTCAATAGCGGTTCCGAACCAGCCGTTTAAGCTGTAAGGATCCTGGGGATTCCCAACAACACAAAGCAGCCAGTAAATAAGCAGCATGATCATTCCTGTTACGAATGCCGCGCGAGGTTTGAGGTAGTAAACAATTACAGATGCAAAAAAATAGCAAAGTGCAATTCTTTGTAAAACGCCAAAAATTCTCACGCCTGCGGTATTTCCCTGTGCCGAGGTCCGGGTCCAGCCAATCCATTCCAGCGCACCATCCTGCCATCTTAAAAAAGGCCACCAGTTCAGGAAAAGGCCAATAGCAAAGATGATAAGGGTTCTCTTTATAACTTTTTTCCAGAATTCTCCATCTCCCCTTGCTTTTAACCGTGGCATAACAAAAGCCATTGCATTTCCAACAGCAAATAAAAAGAAGGGGAAAACCAGGTCGGTGGGAGTGATGCCATGCCAGGGAGCATGTTCAAGGGGATCATAAATATGAGCCCAGGTTCCGGGGTTATTCACCAGTATCATCAGGGCTACGGTGGCGCCCCTGAATACATCAAGCGAATAGTAGCGTTGGTTCAATGCTAAATATTTGTCTAAATGTAGTAATAAACTTGATGCAGCAGGAGTGAGGGGTGTTATGCCCTTTTTTATGCTTAATAATTGCTATGTGTTGATTTTCAATGAAAAGCAAAAAATATTTCCAACTGTTTGCCAGGATTTGGTCCTCCGGAAAGATGAGCCTTTGAATTGGGTAGTAACTTATTCAAAATCTGTAATTTTTGAAGATTGGTCAGTCACATGGCAAAGTCTATATTTGCACGGCAACTCCATGCTCATCCATATTTTATGTGACTGAGGACGGCGAAGCCATGTAATAAATCCTGTGAACGCTAAATGGTTTGCCATATATACCCGTCCCCGTTGGGAAAAAAAAGTGAGTCAGCTTTTAGCGGAAAAAGGAATAACATGTTATTGCCCATTAAACAAAGTGCGCAGGAAATGGAGCGACAGGATGAAAACTATTGAGGAGCCTTTGTTTAAATCCTATGTTTTTGTAAAGATCAATGAAGAACAAAGGGTGCCTGTACGAATGACAGATGGTGTGGTGAACTTCGTATATTGGAATGGGAAGCCGGCCATGATAAAAGAAAAGGAGATACAGACGATCAAAAGATTCCTGGATGAACATGAGAATGTGGAAGTGCATAAAATGGAACTGTCTCCGGAGCAAAGAATCAAAATAATTTCAGGTCCTATGATGGACCAGGAAGGAAAGGTTCTGGAATTGAAAAACAAAACCGTTAAAGTTTGCATAGACAGTTTAGGCTATATGCTGATTGCTTATATAGATAAGAACAAACTGGAACCGGTACAACAGACAAACAATAATTCATGAAATTCTTTTGCTGGATTTTTTTCATCGCCATTATTATTTCTTCCTGTAGATCACAAAGAAGGCCGCCTCTTAACTATCTGGAAAATGTAAGCGACACGCTCATCATGGGTTCTGTAGCAACGGAAGGATCGAAGATCAAAAAAAATGATCTGCTTTCAATAAGGGTTTACAGCATGAGTATTGATCCTGCAACAGATGCTCCGTATAATTTGCCAGAAACAGGTACTTCGGCGGGTTCGTCAGGTTTCCTGGTTGACAGGAACGGCAACATTCAATACCCACGCATTGGTTCAATAAAAGCTGAGGGGTTGACTAAAGAGGAACTTGCTGAAATAATCAGGCAGCACCTTTCCGACCAGCTGATGCAACCTTCGGTAGTTGTAAGATTTTTAAATTACAGGGTAACAGTTCTTGGGGAAGTTCGTTCACCTGGCACTTATACCGTTGCATCGGAAACAGTAACGGTTCTGGAGGCGCTGGGACTGGCAGGTGATGTAACAGAATTTGGAAAACGAAACACGATAAAAGTAGTAAGGGAAGGTAAAGATGGGCAAAAGGAAATAGGTGCCCTTGATTTAACCAAACCTGAAATGTTTCAATCACCCTATTTCCTGCTTCAGCAAAATGATGTTGTATTTGTAGACCAGACCGACAGGCGCATCAGGCAACAGGAAAGACAGCAAATGGCCCAGCAAATAAGTATGACAACGGGCATCATTACAACAATAGCTCTTATATTAAATTTTATTAAATAACCTCTGATGGAGGATCAATTAAGTCCCGCTAAAAAAGAACTGAATTCATTAAGTATTAAAGATATTTTCTTTAAATACATAAGGTTTCTTCCTCTTTTTATTCTTGCTATAGCACTTTCACTTTTTGGATCATATATCTATTTAAGATATGCCACGCTTATTTACCGCTCTTCCGGAACAATGGTAATTAAGGACGAAAAATCTGTTGGTGGAAACGATAAATTCGAAGAGCTTTTAAATTCTGATGGCAGGAAGAATATTCAAAATGAAATTGAGTATTTGCAATCACGGCCGTTAATGGAAAGGGTAGTGCGTTCCCTCAACCTGAATTTCACTTATTATGCCCTTGGCAATATTAAAGAATTGAATATTTATAATTCTTCTCCATTTTATGTAGAAGCATATACAATTAATGATTCCACTTCAGGGTTTACTCTTTTGATAGATTTTACAAGT
The DNA here is from genome assembly GCA_023429985.1 of Bacteroidota bacterium. Taxonomy (GTDB): domain Bacteria; phylum Bacteroidota; class Bacteroidia; order Chitinophagales; family Chitinophagaceae; genus Flavisolibacter. The sequence goes on from JAEZCV010000007.1 coordinate 10,790, forward strand.
GAAAATGAGTTTACTATCAATAAGGAAAGTAAAACTTTTAAGTTCGGACAGGTATTTACCAATTCAAATGGTGTTTTCCGAATTATGCGGAATCCGTGGGGCACAATTGCAAAAGAATTTAAAGTTGAATGGAGGCCTACACATGTTGTGGCAAGCCAGCTGCTTTCTCAACTGCTAGTGGCTCCTAAACAAAATACAGGAATTCTGATCCTGGTAATGGAATCAACCAATCCTCACCTTGCTGCAAATGCCATTAATAAATTAATGGAGGAATACCAGGCTGCCACAATTGAAGATAAAAACGTTGCTACTCAAAATACGCTAAGGTTTATTGACGACAGGATCAATTTTGTACAAAAAGAACTTGATAGTATTAACCTCCAATTGCAATTGTTCCAGCAGCAAAATAATTTCATTGAACCTGAAGCCCAATCATCAAATTACCTGGCAAGGATCGAAGAAGCAAGCAGGGAATCCAGCACCCAGATGATTCAACTGAACAATGCTGAAATGATTGATGATTATTTGAAGGACAGGAGGAACCAGAATGCACCTGTACCTTCTGTTTTGGGAATTGATGATCCTACCTTAACCGAAATGATAGCAGGGTATAATAAATCCCAGCTCGACAGGATGCGCTTACTGGAAAATGCTCCTCCCGGTAATGTGGCAGTAAAACAGGTGGAAAATGAGATCGAGGTATTGCGCAATAAGATATTGGAAAACCTTAAGAACATTAAGGCATCATATCGTTCTGCCATTGGTAATATTCAAAGCCGTGGAATAGCTGCGGAAAACCAGGTAAGACTGATGCCTGCCAAACTTCAGGTTTATACCGATATTAAAAGAGCACAAAGCACAAAACTGGTAGTGTATAATTCGCTTCTTGAAAAGCGTGAAGAATCGGCCATTGCGCTGGCATCAACCATTTCCAATACCAAAGTTCTGCAGGATGCCCAGCCAAACCTTGCACCAGTAAGTCCAAATAAAAGAAACGCAAGAATTCTGGCCATTCTTATAGGTATTGCTCTTCCGGCATTTTTCATTTTCATTGTTGAATTGCTGAATGATAAGGTAACCACAAGGCACGACATTGAAAAAGTTACCAATGCTACCATTCTTGGTGAAGTAGGACATAACTATGGAAAACAGGCATTGGTGGTTACGAAGAACAATCGTAAAGTAGTTGCGGAACAATTCCGGATTTTACGATCCAATCTTCAATATGTATTGAACAATATCGAAAAGCCGGTGATACTGGTAACATCTTCTTTCAGCGGAGAAGGTAAATCTTTCATCTCAACCAATATGGGTGCGGTGATGGCGGTTACAGGTAAACGAACTATTATCCTGGAGTTTGATATACGCAAGCCAAAAGTGCTTACGCATTTGAATCTTCCAAAATCTCCCGGATTAACAAATTACCTTTTAGGAAAAATAAAACCGGAAGATCTTCCCATTCCTGTTCCTGGAAATGAAAATCTTTTTGTATTGCCTTGCGGACCGGTTCCTCCCAACCCTGCCGAACTTTTGCTTGATGAAAGACTGACAACATTATTTGATTACCTGCGTGCAAATTTTGATGTGGTGGTAATGGATACAGCCCCCGTAGGAATGGTGAGCGATGCACTTACTCTTAGCCGTTTTGCCGATTGCTCTTTATACATAGTAAGGCAGGGGCATACATTCAAGAAGCAGATTGGAGTGATTGATGAATTTTACCAGGAAGGAAAACTTCCAAAGATCAATATCATATTAAATGATGTGAAAGTAAAATCGGGATATGGATATTATGGCTATGGCCGTTATGGCTATGGCTATGGATATGGATCGGGTTATTTTGAAGAAGAGGAAGTTCCTGCAAATGGAATAAACAGGTGGTTTGGATGGCTGGATATGAAAAAATGGAAAAGGAAGAAAACTAAAAGCAGTAGTATATAATGAATATTCTTGTTACAGGTGGCGCAGGGTTTATAGGTTCTAACCTGGTAGAAAAACTTTTGAACCGAAAAGATGTTGAAAAACTAAGGGTGTTGGATGATCTTTCAACAGGAAGTGAAGAGAACGTAAGTTCTTTTACGTCCGATCCCCGGTTTGAATTTTTACAGGGTGATATTAGAAATTACGAAGATTGTTTAAAAGCCTGCGATGGTATGCATCTGGTTTCTCACCAGGCAGCCCTTGGCTCTGTTCCCCGTTCAATTAACGATCCGCTAACTACAAATAATGTAAATATTACCGGCACATTAAACATTTTCAATGCTGCCAAAGAAAAAAAACTGAAGCGGGTTATTTATGCTGCGAGTTCTTCTACCTATGGCGACCATCCCGGGCTGCCAAAGGTGGAAGATGCCATTGGAAATCCTTTATCTCCATACGCAGTTACCAAGTATGTGAATGAATTATATGCACGTGTGTATGCATCAGTGTATGGAATGGAGTTTATAGGTCTCAGGTATTTTAATGTTTTTGGTCCCCGTCAAAACCCCCAGGGTCCTTATGCTGCAGTAATTCCTTTATTTATAAAATCGGTATTGGATAACGAGGCGCCCCTGATCAATGGTGATGGAGAAACAAGTCGTGATTTTACTTTTGTTGCCAATGCGGTTCATGCAAATGAATGTGCATTGTTTACAGAAAATAAGCAGGCAGTTAACCAGGTTTACAATGTTGCTTTTGGTGAACGTACTACACTGAACGAATTATTTGAAATGATAAAGAACATTGCCGGCAGTGACCTTGTTCCCAGGTATGGTCCCGAAAGATCGGGTGATGTAAAGCATAGTCTTGCAGATATCAGCAAGGCAAAACAACACCTTGGTTACAATCCTTCATTCAGTGTTAAGGAAGGAATGAAGATCGCTTTTGAGTGGTATAGGGAGAGGCATAGGTTTGGGTATTCTTAAGGAAGGTTTAGATGTTTAGGTGTTTAGTTGTTTAGGGGGCCTTCAAGGATAGCTTTTCTTAATTTATTTATTTTGTTAGAAACTGTTTCTATATCAATACGACATTCAATTAAAATATTATCTGAAGTAAAACTTAAATCACAGGCAATTATTAATTGATTTAATAATTCAAGGCAGCTGCTATACGCCATTTGATAAAAGTGCACCTGATCTTTTGGAGTCTTCCGGCCAGAACCTTCAGCAATATTTGAAGCTATGCTTAATGCAGATCGTCTAATTTGATTGGTTATTCCAAATTTCTCTTCTTTCGGAAATTGCGATGATACCTTATAAATTTTTACAACCAAATTTCTGGCATCTTGCCAAACAGAGAGTTTTTCAAAGGCGTATGTATGCATTTAAAAATTTTATAAAGTAATATATATTTGAAGACAATCACCTGGGAGAATCATCATATAAAAGAAGGAATTTTCCCTCCATCTAAACGCCTAAACGCCTAAACAGCTAAACCTCCTATGCAGAAAACAATCATCATAACAGGCGGAGCCGGTTTCATAGGCTCGCACGTTGTAAGATTATTTGTAACCAAATATCCAGCGTACCGGATCATTAACCTGGATGCACTTACCTATGCAGGAAATCTGGAGAACTTAAAGGATATAGAAAATTCACCTAACTATATTTTCGAAAAGGTGAATCTCCTAGATGTAAATGAACTGGAAAGAGTGTTTACTACATATAAGCCGGATGGCGTGATTCACCTGGCAGCGGAATCACATGTTGACCGCTCCATATTATCACCTCTGGATTTTGTTTATACAAACGTTGTTGGAACGGTTAATTTACTCAATGCTGCTAAAACTCATTGGAATCCAAATCTAAACGACTCAACGACTAAACAACTAAACAAGCCATCCAACCTTTTCTACCACATTTCCACCGACGAAGTTTACGGCGCTTTAGGAGAAACAGGATTGTTCACGGAACAAACACCTTACGATCCGCATTCTCCCTATTCTGCATCAAAAGCTTCCAGCGATCATTTTGTTAGAGCTTACCACGATACCTATGGTTTGCCGGTAGTGATTACAAATTGCTCTAACAATTATGGCCCTAATCATTTTCCTGAAAAACTCATTCCCCTGATGATCAATAATGTGATTCAGAAAAAGCCTTTACCCGTTTATGGCGATGGAAAATATACCCGCGACTGGTTATATGTAAAAGATCACGCAATTGCCATCGACCTGGTTTTTCACAAAGGGAAAGTTGGCGAAACTTATAATATTGGTGGATTTAATGAATGGAAGAACATCGACCTGGTAAATCTTCTATGTACCATAATGGACGAAAAGCTGGGAAGAGAAAAAGGTGAAAGTGCAAAGCTGATCACTTATGTTAAGGACCGTCCGGGACACGACAGGCGTTATGCAATTGATGCATCAAAAATTAATAAAGAGCTCGGGTGGAAGCCAGGTGTGACTTTCGAAGAAGGCCTTGCCGAAACTATTGACTGGTACCTGCAGAACCAGCAGTGGCTGGAGCATGTAACTACGGGAGATTATCAAAAATATTACCAGGAGCAGTATCAATAATAGTTATGAAAGAAACAGTTTTAGTAACAGGAGGAGCTGGTTTCATTGGCTCTCATGTAGCAAGGCATTGTCTTGATCTGGGGTTTGAAGTTATCGTGCTGGACGATCTTAGTGGCGGATTTGAGGATCACATACCTGAAGGATGTACATTCATAAGGGGGAGCATCTATGATCATGATTTGATTGCAAAATTATTCAATCAATACACCTTTACTTATGTTTACCACCTTGCCGCTTATGCAGCCGAAGGATTATCCCACTTCATTCGCAGGTTTAACTATAATACCAATCTTGTTGGCAGCATTAATTTAATTAATGAATCTGTTAAGCATAAAGTAAAGTGCTTTGTATTCACTTCTTCCATTGCTGTATATGGTGCGGGCCAGCTTCCCATGAAAGAAGAAACTGTTCCGCAGCCTGAAGATCCATATGGTGTATCTAAATATGCGGTGGAACTTGATTTGAAAGCTGCACATGAAATGTTCGGCCTGAATTATGTGGTCTTCCGACCTCACAATGTTTATGGTGAAAACCAGAATATTGGTGATAAATACAGGAACGTGATTGGAATTTTTATGAACCAGATCATGCAGGGAAAACAGCTTTCAGTATTTGGTGATGGTTCTCAAACAAGAGCTTTCTCTTATATAGATGATGTAGCCGTTCCAATTGCGAAATGTGTTCAAATTCCTGCTTCCTTTAACCAGGTTTTTAATATTGGTGCGGACAAGCCTTATTCGGTAAATGAATTAGCCACCGTAGTTGCAGATGAATTTAACGTAAAAGCCGATATCAATTACCTGTCTGCAAGAAACGAAGTGCTGCATGCTTATTCAGATCATTCCAGGGCACACAGTGTGTTTGGAGCATCAACAGGCATATCCTTAAAGGAAGGGATTCAAAAAATGGCGGAATGGGCAAGGCGGGTGGGCGCACGCCAAAGCCAGGAATTTCATAACATTGAAATTACCGAGAAACTTCCTGATGGATGGCAGGTAAAAAATGAAGGTCAGTCCAAATGAAAAAGGTTTTGATTCTTTGCTTACACCGCCCCGGAAGGTCGCCTTCTCAGCGTTTCAGAATAGAACAATACCTCGCGTATTTAAAGCAACACGGTTACTCCTTCCATTTTTCTTATTTATTAAGCGAGGAAGATGATAAGGTTTATTACAGTGCAGGAAAATTGCCGGCCAAGATGGCCATCATTTTAAAAAGTATTTTTAAAAGAGTTTCTGAAATATTCAGGGCAGGGAAGTACGACCTTGTTTTTGTTCAAAGGGAAGCATTTATGCTCGGAACAGCATTTTTTGAAAAGACAATAGGGAAAAAGGTTCCTATGATCTTTGACTTCGATGATTCAATCTGGCTGCAAAATGTTTCCGAGGCTAATAAAAAATTCGGTTTTTTAAAAGACGCTTCTAAAACCGCTAAAATAATTTCATCTGCTTCAATGGTATTTGCGGGCAATGAATACCTGGCCAACTATGCCAGGAATTATAATGCCAATGTTGAAATCATTCCCACAACAATTGATACGGATATTTATAAAAAGCAGGAAGTTCAGCAAACTGGTAAGGTATGCATTGGCTGGAGCGGAAGTTTTTCAACCATTGAACATTTTGAAACTGCTATTCCGGCACTGCTTGAGATCAGGAATAAATACGGTTCCCGTGTAAGTTTTAAAATTATTGGAGATAAAAATTATTATAGCCGCGAACTTGAAGTTCAGGGCCTTCCGTGGAATGCATCTTCCGAAGTAAAAGATCTGAGTGAATTTGATGTGGGTATCATGCCGCTTCCCGATACAGAGTGGGCTAAAGGCAAGTGTGGATTAAAAGGTTTGCAATATATGGCTTTGGGTATTCCTACTTTAATGTCGCCGGTTGGAGTGAATTCCAGAATAATCGCGCATGGTGTAAATGGGTTTCTCCCTAAATCAAAAGAAGACTGGGTGCGGGATCTATCCATTTTAATTGAAAACCCGGCAGAACGGGAAAGAATAGGTGAAGAAGGAAGGCAAACAGTTTTAGAAAATTATTCTGTAAAAGCCTGGGAAAAAAAATACCTGGAATTGTTTGACCGTTTAACAAACACAGAAAACTGATTCAGGCAATAACGCATATAATCTGATATATGAAGGGAATTATTTTAGCGGGCGGCAGTGGTACACGTTTATACCCCATCACCAAGGCCATATCCAAACAGTTAATGCCCATTTACGATAAACCAATGATCTATTATCCATTGTCAATTCTGATGATGGCTGGAATTCGTGAGGTGTTAATTATTACAACACCGGAAGACAATGCTTCTTTCAAACGTTTGCTGGGCGATGGTAAGCACCTGGGTTGCCGTTTTGAGTATGCCATCCAGGAAGTTCCGAATGGCCTGGCCCAGGCATTTGTAATAGGAGAAAAGTTCATAGGTAATGATAAGGTAGCCCTTGTATTGGGCGACAATATTTTTTATGGTTCGGGATTAGGAAGGCAGCTGCAGGAACTTAATAATGTAAATGGTGGTTATGTATTTGCTTATGAGGTTTCAGATCCTGAAAGATATGGTGTAGTGGAATTCGATGCAGATAACAAGGTTTTATCCATTGAGGAAAAGCCGGCAAATCCGCGTTCAAACTTTGCCGTTCCCGGTTTGTATTTTTATGATAATGAAGTGGTGGAAATTGCAAAGAACCTTCAGCCATCTGCAAGAGGTGAGTATGAAATCACTGATGTAAACCGAAAATATCTTGAGGCAGGTAAGCTTCATGTTTCCATCCTCGACAGGGGAACGGCATGGCTGGATACCGGAACATTCGACAGCCTGAGTGATGCCAGCGAATTTGTGCGCGTGATTGAAAAAAGGCAGGGCACCAAAATCGGTTGTATAGAAGAAGTGGCATTCAGAATGGGATTCATTAACGATGTACAGCTTCAGCAACAGGCCGAAGTATTAAAGAAAAGTGGTTATGGAATTTACCTGCAGCAGGTGATCAATTCCACTGCACGACCGGTAAAAAAATGAAAGAAGAACTGAAAGACAAATTTTATGTTCATCCAACTGCAGTGGTAGATGAAGGTTGCGAAATTGCAGACGGTGTAAAGATCTGGCACTTCAGTCATATTATGCCCGGTTCCAGTATTGGCGAAGGATGTAATATCGGGCAGAATGTATTTATTGCATCTAAAATAACTCTTGGCAGGAACGTTCGTGTTCAGAATAATGTTTCCATTTACGAAGGTGTGGTTTGTGAAGATGATGTATTTCTCGGGCCTTCCATGGTATTTACCAATGTGATCAACCCCCGAAGTGCAGTGAGCCGCAAACAGGAATACAGGAAAACACTTGTAAAGAAAGGTGCTTCCATTGGCGCTAATGCAACAATAATTTGCGGAATTGAAATTGGCGAGTTTGCATTTATTGGCGCAGGTGCTGTAGTTACAAAAACGGTGCTTCCTTATGCACTTGTTGTTGGGAACCCGGCAAAACATATTGGATGGATGAGCGAGTTTGGTCAAAGGTTGAACTTTGATGCTTCCGGAAAGGCCATGTGCACGGAAAGTGGTGCTATCTATTTGTTGAAGGATGGCCGGGTATCAAAATTAACTGTTTAGTATTTTGATTGAATGTACTTTCACGTGCTTTGCATATTCTTCTTATTGAACTTTCATTTTTAATAATTCTTCTTGAAACGTTTTGCTCTGATAGGTACGGCAGGTTTTATAGCTCCTAAACATTTAAGGGCAATAAAAAAATCCGGCAATGTATTAGAGGCAGCATTGGATAAATTTGATTCTGTTGGAATTCTTGATGCTTATTTCCCCGAGGCGCGATTCTTTGTAGAATTTGAAAGATTCGATCGCCATCTTGAAAAGCTGAACAGGGCAGGACATCCTATTGATTTTTTGTCGGTTTGCTCACCCAATTATCTGCACGACGCACATATTAGGTTTGGTTTGCGCAACGGTGCTTCGGTTATTTGTGAGAAGCCGCTGGTATTGAATCCATGGAATGTTGAAGCGCTTCACCAGATTCAAACTGAAACGGGAAAAGAGGTTTTTAATATTCTGCAGTTAAGATTTCATCCCGATATCATAGCATTAAAAAAGAAAGTGGATAGCGATGCTTCCGGTAAGATATTTGATCTCGACCTGAGTTATATTACATCACGTGGCAACTGGTATTATTCCAGTTGGAAAGGTGATATACATAAATCGGGAGGCGTGGCCACCAATATTGGCATTCATTTTTTTGACATGCTGATATGGATCTTTGGTTCTGTTAAGGATAGCATAGTACACCTGCACAGCCACGACAGGGCTTCCGGATTTTTGCAACTTGAAAAGGCAAGAGTTAGGTGGTTTGTAAGTATAAACGAAGAATGTTTGCCTGGGGCTTCGCGAGAAAAAGGACAGCGCAGTTTTCGTTCGCTAACACTTGAAGGAAATGAAATTGAATTCAGCAATGGCTTTGACGATCTTCATACAAAAAGTTATGAAGCCATTCTGCAGGGCCAGGGTTTTAGGCTGATGGAGGCATTGCCTTCCATTCAGCTTGCGCATGAAATAAGAAATAAAAAACCTGTAGGACTGAAAGGAGATTATCACCCGCTGGCAGCATTGCCTCAGTCCCCTCATCCTTTTGGGAAAAATTTAAGTGAAGGTTTTGATTGAGAGACCTGAAATCTCTTCCGGTAAAATTTGGATTTTTTAATAATAGATTGAAAATTTTTGATTAGCCCTTCATTCAGAAAAAAAATAACTGAGCAAACTGCACTAGCCAGACGCAGTGTTTTTTTAAAGAATTTTTCCTATGTTTTTACAGGTAACGGGCTTGCGATGGGCATTGGATTATTATTTACGCCCGTTTTTTCCAGGATATATTCTCCGGAAGCATATGGATTGTTTGCGCTTTATATGAGTCTTACTGCTATTCTCACCCAGGTAATTTCCCTGCAATATCCCCGCGCATTTGTTATTCCAAAAGAAAACGACAAGTTTTATAAGCTGGTGGCATTAAGCCTGCTTTTAATTACGGTTATAAGTTTAATTGTTTTAGGAGTTATAGTAGTAAACAAGCAGGCAGTTCTTGAAACTTTTAATGCAACTGCTCTTGGCAACTGGATTTACCTTATACCCTTAACGCTTTTTTTTTCAGGTATTAATGATGTTTGGCGAAGCTGGAATATTAGAATAAAAGAATTTAAAAAGGGCGCATTGGCTTTAATCAGCAGTACGCTTGTTACCCGTTTATTTACATTAACCTATGGTTTGCTTACGCAGGGAGGAGCTGCGGGTTTACTTGCAGGTGATTTTTTAGGAAAACCTTCCGATACTTTAATGCTCCAGGGAAGGAAGATAAGGCTGGCATTGCCTGCTATTTTGAAGAATATTAATTTAAAAACTGCCTGGAATACTGCAGTTGAATTTAAGCAATATCCATTGTTTGTATTGCCGGGTGCCTGGGTATTTACACTGGTGTTACAGCTGCCCATTATTTTCCTGAGTATTTATTTTAGCAATGACCAGTTAGGGTATTATTCCATTACAAACAGTCTTTTTGTTTTGCCCATGTCGTTGCTTACGGCAGCGCTGGCGCCTGTGTTTTTGCAGAAGATCGCCGAAACTTATCATAGCAGGCCAAAAGATATTGCACCCATGGTAAAGAAATTATTCTGGGCTTTGCATATTGCGGGGCTTATACCATTTTCTATATTGATAGTTTTCGGCGATATATTATTGCCGTTTTTTTTGGGAGATCAATGGGTTGGAGCCGGTTTTTATGCATCGGTGCTTGGATTTTACTTTATATTTTATATCAACAGTTATGTTTTGAATTCTTTATACCGTGTTTATAAAAAGGAAAGTACATTCCTGATGGTGAATGTGCTGATGTTGCTGATGTGCTGGGGAGGATTATGGATCGGTACAAAATATTATGGCGATGTGAAAGCTGCTATTATTGGGTTTTGCATTGCCAATGCGGTAGGCCAGGTAATACATATCGCATTTAATTTAAGAATGGCCGGCGTGCCGGTTCTTAAAAACTTATTATCCTCAACTGCGGTAGCGCTTTTTGCTGTAGGTATTTTATATGGTATCAGAATGTTAATTGAATAAAATATCAAAAAGAAAATTTTGTATTTGGAACAAGGAGGGAAGCAATATTTCTTTAAGTCTGACACCTGGGCATAAATTAGTTATAAATTATTTAAAGAATATCAATTGAATATTTTATTAAAAGGATACTACGGATTTGGAAATTTGGGAGATGACATCCTTCTTAAAGTTGTTGATAGTTGGATGAGTAAATTTGAAAACTTTAATATTGATATTTATTCAGAATTTACAAAAAATAATCCCGCCTTTCCACCCCAATTCAGGGAGGATTACAATCACTATATATTTAAAATACTAAACAAACAGCGCTCATTAATTGACTGGACAAATAAAGTTAATTATGATTTGTTAGTTGATGGAGGTGGAGGTATTCATTTTGACCATTCACATGGAGGATTTAAATACCTGATCCTGAATAAAATCATTGAACAATTAGGCTGTAACTCAATTTATAAATTTGAAAAGTTAACAAGAAACGTTTTAAAGCGGCATAGGAATTTAAGCTATAAAAAAAAATTAGGTGTAGGCATTGGCATAGGCGATTTCTATAAGGATGGAACCGCTCTTGCAAGAAAAGTGTCTTCTATTGGTGAATATGATTTTATTTGGGTTCGTGATAATTTTAGTATCGAATGGTTAAAGCGGTTAAAATTTAGAAACAGGTTCATTCAGGCAACTGATCTCGCATTTTTCACTGAGACGTGGATGCCAAACATTACAGTTGAAAAAAAAGCAGATAGTATTGGGTTGGTGAGTTTATTTAAAGATTCTGAAGATCCATTGCAGCAAGGGTTTTATGCCATGCAAGTTGATTTGATCAAGCAATTAAAATCGATGGGTTTTAATGTAAAAGTATATCTGTTTCAGGAGTTGACCGATACAAGATTAATTCCTGTATTTGAAGGTGTGGCAGAAGTTAAGCTTTGGCAGCCAAATGAAGATGACATAAATGATTATCTTCTGGATTTGGCTCGAAATAAGCTAATAATAAGTGGGAGAGCGCATGGTTCAATATTAGGGTCATGCTTAGGTGTTCCTTCTATCACTATTGAAACCTCTTCAAAATTGAGGGAAGTTTCAAAAATGTTTCCGCAATCCGGAAAATTGTTACCCTTTAATGCAAATGCCGGTTCTTATATAGATATGGTCACTAACATACTAAACAATTATTCATCAGTCTCTCAATTGCTTAAAAGCGATGTTGAGGCCAATAGAAAGGTTCTTAGCGAAGCTGTTCAAATTACAGAAAGTTATATAAGAAGCATCGAAATTTAAATTAGCTAATGTTATTTTCAGTTATTATTCCAACTTACAACAGAGCCCAGAAGGTTAAAGCGGCTGTACAATCTATCCTTACTCAATCTTATCAGAAATTTGAAATAATTGTTGTGGATGATGGAGGAACTGATAATACCGAATCTGTTATTAAAGAACTAAATGATATCAGAGTAAAATATTATTGGAAAGAAAATGAAGAAAGAAGTATAGCCAGGAATTATGGTATAGATAAATCCAATGGTGATTATATTGCTTTTTTGGATTCGGATGATTTTTGGTATGCAAATCATCTTTCTACTGCTTTTGAATCTTTAAAGCATTCAAAACCTCCGGTTTTACATACATCTTTTCGGTATATTACGGAATCTCACGAAACAATAAAGGATGTAATTGTTAATGAAATATCTTTAAAAAGGCTCCTGCGGGAAAATTATCTGACTTTTAATTCAGGTTTCATTAGACGCGATATCATGAGTGATTATAGGTTTATTCATTCTCGCGACGCAATTATTTCAGAAGATTATTGTTTATGGATTAGGTTAGTTGCTAATGTGAATGTCATTTGTTCATCGGAGGTAACAACAATTATCGTACAACATACGGGTCGCAGTTTAAATAATATAGATCCGGTTAAAGTTGATAAAAGTTTCAAGCTGGTTTTCAATCAACTAGACAAGGAGTCGGTTTTAAATTCTTCTGAATTCAGGAGCGACTTTAATTGGTTTAAAGCATCCCATCTTACTATTCTTGCTTTATTTTATAGCATTGAGAAGAAAAAGCAAAACGCTTTTAAATGTTTAATGGGTGCGGTAAAATTTCATAAGCCAATTATTTTCACGAAGCGGTTTCTTGCCGTTGTAAAAAAGCTCCTTTTTTAATAATTGATCAACCGGGATGTTGTTTAATCATTTAATAGATACAATTTCTGAAGTTTTACAGTTAGGGATATTTTAGATATCATTTTATGATTACTCCTAAAATTTTAATGGTAATTACCAATCTTGGTGAGGGTGGCGCACAGCGTGTGTTTTTTGACCACGCAGTAGCATTTTCTCAAAAATTTCAGGTTAAGGAAGTGGTTTTTGACCATGGTGAAAAGGAAAGATTATATGATAGTGGACTTGAAATTTTATCACTGAATGTTAAGGGTAGTAATAATCTTTTGGGGAAAATTTCTGCATTTATTAAGCGGCCTTTCAGGCTGAGGAAGATCATTAAAGAGAATAAAATTGATCTTGTAATTAGTCATATGGATGGAGCTAACTGGGTTAATACATTAACATTTACTAAGTCCAGGAAAATTCTTGTTGTTCATGGTACCATTTTACATGATTATTCTTCATCGAGATTAATGCAGTGGATAAGGCGGAAAATTCTTATCCCTTCATTATATAATAAGGCAGATTTAACTGTGGCGGTAAGTGAAGGAATTCGAAATGAATTGATTAATGATTGCGGAATCAAAAACGTCAAAACCATACCTAATTTTTTCAATGTTGAAGAAATTCAAAGAAATGCATCAATGCCATTGTCCCAGGAATGGGAGCGATTATTTTTAAATAATCAGATTTTAATTACATCGGGGCGTTTGCATGAGCAGAAAAAACAAAAGCATCTTTTGCCTTTATTTAAAAAGATATTAACGAGCCATAGAAATCTTAAGTTAATCATTCTGGGAGATGGGCCCTTGAGAAATGAATTATTTGCAGAAGCTAAATCTTTGGGCTTAAGAATATATTCCGTTTGGGATAAGGAAAAGGATCTTACTAATGAATTTGATGTTTATTTTCCCGGATATGTAAATAATCCATTTCAGTTTTTACAGAGAAGTACATTGTTTGTTTTTCCTTCGGGGTGGGAAGGATTCCCTCTTGCACTTTGTGAGGCAATGATTTCAGGAGTTCCTGTACTAGCAGCAGACTGTCCAACTGGACCAAGGGAAATTATATGTCCCGGCACGTTCGATTCTAGTTATAGTTTGAAAACTTCAGAGGAATCTCAATTTGGAGTTTTACTTCCCATGGTTGATAAGGCCAATTTCGAAATTGAATGGGAGAATGCAATCATAAATTTGCTTTCCAATCCAGAAAAGCGTTCTAAGCTAATTCATAATGGAATCGAAAGGATGAAATCATTTAATAAGGCTGCTGTAATGCAGCAATGGTTTGATGAAATTGAAAGGGTAGCAGCAAATTGAAGTTGAATAATGAATTCTAAATGCAAATTGATTGTAAATTCTTTTACTATTCGTCGAATTTCTAAAATTGTCTTACTGAAAATCGAGGGGGTTAACCTTTAAAGATGAAAAAGAAAGTATTGTTTGTATTTGGAACAAGGCCGGAAGCAATTAAGATGGCTCCATTGATTTTAAAATGCAGGGAACATGTCGAATCTTTTGATGTAAAAGTATGTGTCACCGGGCAGCATAAGGAAATGCTGGAGCAGGTGCTATCTTTTTTTAGCATTAAGCCTGATGTTGATTTTGGTGGTATGACAAAGAATCAAACATTATTTGATGTTACACAAAACGTATTAAAGGGTCTTGAGAAAGTGCTTGAGGAAGAATTGCCGGACTACCTTGTGGTTCAGGGTGATACCACCTCTGCATTTTGTGGGGCTTTGGCCGGTTATTATAAAAAGGTAAAGATCATTCATCTTGAAGCAGGTTTGCGAAGTAATGATTTATATTCTCCATGGCCTGAAGAGGGAAACCGTCAATTAATAGGCCGTATCGCGCATATTCATTTTACACCTACAAAAAAAGCAACGGAAGCATTGAAAAGTGAAGGGATCTCGAAAAATGTTTTCCAGGTAGGCAATACAGTAATTGATGCATTGTTGGTAGCAGATGAAATTGTTAGTAAAGGTTCTTATGCACACCTATTTCAGGAAATTGATTTTAATAAGAGACTGGTTTTGATAACGGGGCACCGTCGTGAAAGTTTCGGAGAGCCATTTCGCCAGATGTGTATGGCAATTAAAAAATTAGCCCGGGTTTACCAGGATGTAAATTTCCTTTATCCTGTTCATTTAAATCCTAATGTGCAACAGGAGGTTTATAAAACACTTGATGGTTTAAGCAATGTTTATCTTGTTCCACCCGTTGATTATCCTGTGATGGTTTGGTTGTTAAGGCATTCATTTATTGTACTTACAGATTCAGGAGGGATTCAGGAAGAAGCGCCCACATTTGGAAAGCCTGTTTTGGTAATGCGCGATGTTACTGAAAGAACAGAGGGTATAGATGCAGGTACAGCGAAGTTGGTAGGTACAACGGAAGAGAACATTATTAGTGCTGTAACCAAATTGCTGGAGGATGAAGTCGAATACAATAAAATGGCAAAAGCCGTTAATCCATATGGGGATGGTACTACCTGTGCGCAGATCGTCGAGATACTAAATGATCAATATTGAGATCTTTATATTTCCCGGGTCTACGTGGCCTGAGATTTATAGCTGCTGCAATTGTTGGAATTTGCCATATTGAGCAG
>JAEZCV010000009.1 GCA_023429985.1 Bacteroidota bacterium
TCCATTCCTCCAGGGACATATTCTTCACCGGAATAAATATTGCTGAATCCATGGTCAAAAATTAAACCAAGGGCAAAGAAGGAATTTTCAGGATGGTATATGGTTTGTATACTACCACCTATGTTCCATCGGTTCAACCCGGCTGTAGATCTTGATGAATTCGACGAATGTTCACTTTTGCTCGTTGCCTTCGCTCCCAATAAATAAGATACAGTTGGACCGCCCATTATACTCCATCTCGGGGTGATAGCGTAAGAAATAAAAGGTTGGAGATCCAGATAATTGAGCCTTATTATGTCTTCAAACCGGTAAACATGGTAATAATAGGGGTCGTCCACAATACTCTCCTGAATTGTTTTACTACCCAAAGTCCGGTATTGTATACCTGGTTCAAACTTCACCCGATCACCCAGTGGAATTTGCCACCTCAAACCAATAGAAAATCCAGTGAGTGGTGAATTTTTGTCGTTCGGGTAACCACCTGAAAAATAGGATAGACCTATTCCGATATGTATGTTAGGTAGAAGTGGGTTGGCCATATTTTTCAAACTAGCCATATTATTCGGATGATTAACTCCCGTTTTTTCTTGAGTTACTTCTAAAGAATCACCGTATGTTGATGAGGCGGTTAATTGCAACACTTCTTCAGATAAATTCTCCGAACTATCACCTTCGTTGATATCCTCCTCAGTCTGCCCAAAATCAGTATCTTCAGGAATATCAGGAAGGCTTGTAGTTTTTAAGGCAAAAGTATTTATTTCATCCTTATTGCATCTTGGGTCTAGATAGCACCATAAATTAGCACATTCGTCTAATGCGAATAGTGAAAGGGATAAGGTGTAGGATGCAATTCTTCTATTCGGGTAAAATATATTTTTCATAACAAGGAGTATTTAGGGTTCAGGGTAACTCAGGATTATGGGATGCAAAAATGCCGTGGGGATTCTCAATACCAACCCAGACATGAAGGGTCCACACACTAAATTCATGGTTGATCTCCCACACATCCTCATCGCCGGTAAATCCTTCAGGAGCAGGTGGCGGGTTTAATAGATCTGTGATCGGTACAGCATATTCTACACCTACAAATTTCATATTTCCCTCACTATCAGGGGCATACATCAATACTTCCGGTTTTTCCAACTCAAATTGATCGTCAAGTAATGATCCATTGAGATAATGAAAACCCATTTGGCTACGGTATCCGGTAAACTCATTGTCGTAGCCTTGTGCAATGGCATGATCCAGGCTGTTAAATACCGCTACTGCTGCGCTTAGTTTGTCAACCTCATTTTCCCAAGGCTCTTTAACTTCTCCATCATTCTCGTTACAACTCATGAGTGCGACGGTGATGGCCAATAGACAAAATACATGGGCAAATAAACTTAGTGCCCAAATCCGGTCATGCCGGAAGATTTCAACATTTTGTTTCATTGTAGTTTGTATTTTAAGGTTTAGTATCTGATCTGATGATGAGCAGATTATCAATACAAAGGTATTTTGGGAAGGAAGCTTTTTTATCGGGAAAATTCCCTATATCAATTTATGGGTTACCCTATTTTAATATACCAAGGTTGATGGCTTCGGCAACAGCTTTTGTGCGACTGTTGACGTGCAGTTTCGAAAATATGGCAGTAAGGTGATGATCAACCGTTTTATAGGAGATAAAAAGGTGGTCTGCGATTTCATTGTTTTGAAGCCCATCCTTTAGCAGGTATAAAACTTCAATCTGGCGGGTAGTCAGTAATGCGGAATTCTCTTTTGTAGTAGGCCTTTTGCCTCGTGGCACATTTTTGATTCCCTTGTTTCTCAACCACTTGCGTAAATGTTTTAACGTTGCGGAAGCTCCAAGAATATCCAATATTTCAAGTGCTTTTCTTTGATCTTGTTCGTCACCATGTATCAGACACAGGGCTTCATGATATCCACATTCTTTTTGTCTCCAGCTACTAGCAGCATGATGCCAGTTGTTTTGGAGCATAGCATGAAAAGGTTCCATAATTGGTTGTATGGGATGAAAACCCCGTCCTGACTGATACATCCAGTAAACAAACTGGCTGTAGTACCAGATGTTAAAGGTTGTTTCAAAAAGTATTGAGGTAAATGCTACCATTTCATCGGCAATTCCCCGCTTTTTATAAATCCATTCGTACTCTAACAATGCGCAAGTGAGTGGAACTGTCCGTTGAAGTTCCTTCATCATCAATGCCTTAGTTTTAGCTTCATAAAAAAGTGTCAAAGCTGTTTTTTCGTTACCCTCCCGCATTTTAATGGTTCCCAGTACTACCAAAACACTCATTTTAACAATATCGGGGTGGGTAGGATTGTTGAGTAATTTTTGTGCAATCTCTTCTGCTTCCCGCCATTTTCCCTTTTCCAACAATAGGCGTGCTTTCCATGACAATTTATAATATGACCAGGAATCAAGATCATTATCATTACAATATTTTAATCCTTCTTCCAGCCAGGTTTCAGACAATGCATAGTCCATCATTACTGCCAATGATGTTCCAAGATTGGTATATGCCCTCGCAGCATGTTCCTGGAAACCATATTTTAATGCAATATCAAGGCTGAGTTTCAGGTTTTTTTCTCCTAATGTTTTAGAAGTGGGATCAAGGATTTGAACGCAGCCTATGT
>JAEZCV010000019.1 GCA_023429985.1 Bacteroidota bacterium
ATATTAACCATAACAATTGATCCTGTTGACGCAAAAGATTTTGATGATGCTATTTCATTCAGGGTTTTAAAGAATGGCAATTTTGAAATTGGAGTTCACATTGCTGATGTGAGTCATTATGTACTTCCTGGCACCAAACTCGATGAAACAGCATACGGTAAAGCAACATCTGTATACCTTCCCGATCGGGTTAATCCCATGCTGCCAGAACATATCTCCAATGTATTGTGCTCTTTAAGACCAAAAGAAGATAAACTTACATTTTCAGCAGTATTTCAAATGACACCTAAAGGACAGGTAAAGCAATACTGGCTGGGAAGAACTGTTATTCATTCCAATCATCGCTTTACTTACGAAGAAGTGCAGGAGATCATTGAAAAAGAAGATGGATTATACAGCGATGAAATTTTATTGCTGAATAATATAGCGCAAAGACTTCGTAAAAAAAGATTTGATGCTGGCGCCATAAATTTCTCAAGCACCGAAGTGCGTTTCAAGCTGGATGAAAAAGGAAAGCCCATAGGAATTATGGTGAAGGAAAGCAAGGAAGCCCACCAGCTGATTGAAGAATTTATGTTACTTGCCAACAAATATGTTGCTCAAAAAGTTGCAGGTATCGAAGTCAATAAAAAACCACTTCCTTTTCCTTACAGGGTGCACGATCTGCCATCAGAAGAAAAGCTCCTTCCATTCATGGCCTTTGCCAGGAAGTTTGGACATAAATTCGATACGTCAACCCCTGAATTAATTGCAGAATCTTTCAATACCATGTTGCGCGATGTTACAGGAAAGCCCGAGCAGCATGTTTTGGAGCAGTTAGGGATTCGCACCATGGCGAAAGCTATTTATACTTCCGAAAATATTGGTCATTATGGTTTAGGCTTTGAGCATTATTGCCATTTTACTTCGCCCATCAGGCGTTACCCCGATATTATGGTACACCGCGTTCTGGAGGAAGTGTTGAAAGATAAAGCGAAGCCTGATAAAAAAATGGAGCAGAAATGCAAACATTGCAGTGAAAGAGAGCGTGCCGCCATGGATGCCGAAAGAGCTGCCAATAAATACAAGCAGGTTGAATATATGCAGGATTTCATTGGCGAAGAATTTGAGGGTGTCATCAGCGGTGTTGCTGCTTTCGGTTTCTGGGTTGAAACCATCGAGCATAAATGCGAAGGCATGGTGAGTATTACCAGTCTTGCAGAGTACGACGAATTCAGGCTGGTTGATACAGATTATAGTTTAGTGGGAATGCGCAGTGGAAGGAAATTTCGAATGGGCGACCGGGTTAGGATAAAGGTTATTGCTGCCAGTCTTGAAAAGCGCCAGCTTGACTACGAATGGGTATTAACAGCTACCCTGGAAGAGAAAGAAGAAATTCATGTAACCGAAAAACATAAAACAAAAAAGAAGAAAAAGAAGTCAGAATAATTCTTTTGATCATAACCGTCCACCATGCACCAATTTGAAGAACTGTCGGCCCGATTTTCTGAAAAATTCTCTACCGAACATTTTCCTCTTGCACCTGCCACTTTATATGATCCCAACCGGTATTTTTTGAAACTGGGTGGAAAGAGGGTAAGACCCGTGCTTTGCATTATGGGAAATGAGCTTTTTGGAGAAATTAATGAAGATGCCTGGCAGGTTTCAACAGCAATAGAACTGTTTCACAATTTCACATTGATTCACGACGATATCATGGACAATGCTCCTTTAAGGCGGGGCATGTCCACGGTACATGAAAAATATGGAAGCAGTACGGCTTTACTTGCCGGCGACGTGATGCTGGTGAAAGCCTATGATTACCTGAACAAGGTGAATACAAGGCATGCATCATCCATCATTCATTTGTTTAACAAAACAGCAAAAGAAGTATGCGAAGGCCAGCAACTGGATATGGATTTTGAGAAAAAAGAAGATGTAAGTATTGATGATTACCTGGAGATGATCAGCTTAAAAACATCGGTGCTACTGGCTGCCAGCCTGCAAATGGGAGCCATTCTTGGAGGCGCCCTGGATAGAAATCAAAAGCTTTTGTATGATTTTGGACTTAAACTCGGACTTGCCTTCCAGGTTCAGGACGATTATCTCGATGCATTTGGCGATCCTGAAAAATTTGGCAAGCAGGTGGGTGGTGATATCAGATCCAATAAAAAAACTTTTTTATGGATCCATGCGCTGGAAAAAGCTACCCCGGATCAGAAATCGGAATTGAAGGAACTTGCTAAAAGTGATGAAAAGAACAAAGTGGAAAAAACACTTTCTATCTACAGGCAATGTGGTGTTGATGAATGGGCACGTGCGCTGAAAGAAAAATATTTGAATGAGGCACTGGCTCATCTCGACGACATTGCCGTTATTTCAAACAGAAAAGAGCCATTGAAACAACTGGCTCATTTTCTTATTAAAAGGGAAAGTTAGTATTTGTAAATGATCATGTACACCTGGCACTTATCTTAAATGTAAGTGGTAGTGATATCAAACCCTATCACGATCGCGGCAATAATAACTGCTACATCTATAAGTATACTGAAAAAGAATGCAGGGATGGTAACCCTTGTAGGCATAGCTGCCAGATTGGTAACCAGTGATATTCCCATTGCCACCAGGGCAAGCATAAAAAGGATCATATTGGTTCCAGCCAGCAATACAGCCATAACAGTTATTGGAGTAAGGATACATCCATGTCCGGCGAGTGCAATTCCAAGCCATAACAGCCTGTTTTCTTCCTGGCCTTTACACCAGGTCATAAACCTTGACCAAAAATTTGATGATGTATTTTCCTGTGTTAGCGTTATCGAAGGGGTGAAAGTTGTGGAATCCATTTTCTATTGATTTAGTAGTGCAAATTTCTTTTTCAACAGGGTGTTATTGGCTGATGATGATTAATTTAAAAACTGAGTTTAATCATCCTTTTTTTTTCTGGTGGCAGCTAAAAAGCAGGTTGCTGATTCAAAAACCTATAATTTAGGCAGGCCAAATCAATTATATGCAGCAGGAAAAACTGATTAAAACGCCGGGGCTTTTCCAGGCACTGATACCCATAATTTTTCTTATCCCGCTCCTTGCTTTAAACGTAATTTTATTTGAAGATCCATTGGGAGGTCCCAACCAGATTGTTTTAATACTTTCCGCTGCCGTAGCTGCATTGGTGGGTATCAGTTTGAATATTCCTTTTTCACGTTTGCTGAAAGGTGCTGTAAACAGCATCATGTCATCGCTTCCTGCCATACTTATTTTATTATTGATCGGTGCTTTGGCAGGCACATGGCTGATCAGCGGCATTGTTCCGTCAATGATATATTATGGTTTGAAAGTTTTAAACCCAACCATTTTCCTACTTGCATCGGTAATTGTTTGCGCCATTGTGAGCCTTGCAACGGGAAGTTCATGGTCAACTGTTGCAACAGTGGGAATTGCATTGCTGGGAATAGGGAAGGCCATGGAAATAAATGAAGGCCTGATTGCCGGTGCCATCATATCAGGAGCATATTTTGGCGATAAGATCTCGCCCATGTCAGATACAACCAATCTTGCACCGGCCATGGCCGGAACAGATTTGTTTACGCACATCAGGTACATGCTTTTAACAACGGTTCCCACCTTAATTATTACACTGATCATTTTCTTTTTAATTGGATTATCATTCGATACGGGTTCCACTGAAGTAAGTACGGCTGCTTTGTCTGCTTCCATAAAATCCAAATTCAACATCAATCCCTTATTATTTATTGTACCTGCTGTAGTAATATGGATGATCGTAAAAAAAGTGAATGCCATTCCTGCGCTGTTAATTGGTTCCTTGCTGGGAGGATTATTTGCAGTGATCTTCCAGCCACAGATCATCAACGAGATATTTACTTCCAATTTGAAATGGGATTCAGAAACGGAACCTATGCCCGGGTATGCTGCCCGATCGTACAGTGCGATTATGAGTGCTATTGGCTCCGATGTGGCGCTTACTTCGGATAATGAAATTGCATCAGGATTATTAAAATCACGTGGCATGTATGGGATGCTGAATACCATCTGGCTGATTATTACTGCCCTGAGTTTTGGTGGTATTATGGAAGAAGCAGGATTGTTGCAAAGGATCACCGCACCTCTGGTAAGAAAAGTGAGGTCGGCAGGCGGACTGGTTACCACTACTGCTGCCAGTTGTGTATTCACCAACGTTACAGCTTCCGATCAATACCTTTCCATTGTGGTTCCGGGAAAGATGTTTGCTAACACTTATAAAAAGCTCGGACTGGCTCCGCAAAATTTAAGTCGCACACTGGAAGATTCAGGAACGGTGACTTCCGTTTTGGTTCCATGGAATACATGTGGCGCCACGCAAACAGCTGTGTTGGGTGTTTCCACTTATTTATATGCGCCCTATGCCTTTTTTAATATTATCAGTCCCTTCATGACCATCGCCTTTGCCTACCTGAAAATTAAAATTGCATGGTTAAGACCTGCCGAAGCGGATAAAGTTCACCCCTCAAATATTTCCGACGAACCTGAAGATAAACCGGTAGATTATTTGCAATAAGAAATTTTTCAACCCGTTGCAGTCCGGCAGGTCCTGCCTGCCGGCAGGCAGCTTTCCAATTTCCCAATTGGTTACTTTAATTTTGCTACATGAAATACCAGGTGGGCGATAAGATACTTGTGCTGCATTCAAATGAAGAAGGTGAAGTGATTGATATCATTAACGATGAGATGGTGATGATTGAGGTGAGGGGCGTGAAGTTTCCGGCCTACATGGACCAGATAGACTTTCCCTATTTTAAAAGATTTACGGAAAAAAAATTATTTCCTCCCAAAAAGGAAAGAAAATTTGTTGAAGACATCAAAAAGGAAAAGCCCATTGCCAATAAAGTTATTGATGGCGTTTGGCTTTCTTTCATACCCAAATTTGTATCAGACGAATTTGGCGATGATGTGGTAAGCGAATTAAAGATCTACCTCGTAAACCGTACCGATAAAGCATACAACTTTAGTTACAGTTTACATTTTTTTGGCAATCCCGATTTTGAGCTGAAAGGAGAGATCAATGCCTTCAATGATTTTTACCTGCACGATGTTGACTTTGAAGAAATGAATGACAGTCCTGCTTTTAATTTTGAATTTTCTTTACTGCAAACAGAAAAAGGTAAGGCTGATTATTACGAAACCTTTGTCAAGATCAAGCCTAAACAATTATTCAATCGCATTGAAGAACTGAAATTAAAAGGAGAAGCAAATTTTACTTACCGTTTGTTTGAAACCTATCCTGATAAACCAGTTGAACTGGATCTTGATCTGCCTGCGAAAGGTGCCAAAGTGTATAGTTTGCAGGATATCAGGAAACATCTTCAGCCGGCACGTTCTGTTGTTGATCTTCATATTGAAAAGCTGAGCGATAACTGGAAGAAAATGTCCAATGCCGAGATCCTGGGCATACAATTAAAAGAATTTGAAAAATGGTATGAACTGGCCATCGTGCATCGTCAGTCACAACTTATAATAATTCATGGTATTGGAACGGGCAAGTTGCGTGATGAGATCCATGATATTCTCCGCCGGAAAAAGGAAGTGAAGTCTTTTGTAAATCAATACCATCCATCTTTTGGTTATGGGGCTACCGAAATATTTTTCCAGTATTGATGCAACGGCTTTGAGATGAAGTTTGTCAGGTGATGAAAACCGCGGTATGAGAAATTTCATTTTCCTGGTGATCTGCTGCCTTAGTTTTTTTGCCTGTTCAAAAGAATCTGCTTCAGCAGATATCAGTGGTAAATATTCCGGGACCTTTATCAGAACATCACCTCTGATATTTCCAACGCCCACAGATGTTACTCTTAACCTGAATAATGGAAGTTTTTCTGGTACATCATCTAATGCGCGTTATCCCGCCATTTGTCATGGTAGTTATACAAACGATGATGAAGAGATCAATTTCACCAATGCCTGTGTATGGACAGCGGATTTTGACTGGACACTGACACTGGATGGCATTTATGAATATGAAATAAAAGGCGACCGTTTAAAAATCTGGAAAGAAAGCGGTGAGATAACCGATGTGTATGATTTGCGAAAGATTGAATAGGTGGGGGTGCTGCCCTTTTCTTTCTCTTTCTCTTTCTCTTTCTCTTTCTGTTTCTCTTTCTGTTTCTCTTTCTCCATTTAATTTATCTTTGCATTTGCTGCAGGCTTGCTATCGATCTTCCGGCAACGGGAGGTAGGAAAGTCCGGACAGCACAGAGCAACGCATCCCGATAACGTCGGGACTCCCGTAAATACGGGACGAGAAAGTGCCACAGAAAATAGTTTCCTACCCCGGACTTGTTCGGGCGGTAAAAATGAAAACGTGGGGTAAGAGCCCACGGGAGCCAGTTGGAAGGCCGGCTCCGGGTAAACCTGCGTGCTGAAATGCCATGTAAGCCGGTGATTCAGGGCTGCTCGTCCTGGTACCCGATTAATCGGGGCGCACCGGTGGGTAGGCAGATACATCCCTCCAGCAATGCAGGGAGCAGATAAATGATAGCATTCCGAATATTCGGGAAACAGAATCCGGCTTATGCCTGCAGCTTTTTAATTTAAAAGGAAATGATTTCCAAAAAATCCAAATAATTCCATCATCCAGGCAATGCCCAGGTGAACGATCAGTCCACCATAAATGCTTCTTGTGTGGTAAGTGATCACACCCAATAAAACTCCTCCAAAAAATGAACTGATACATTCTGCAAGCGGTTTTCCGAAATGTATGGTACAATAAAAAACAGCCATGGGAAGAATAGCATGTTTGCCGGCAAATTTTATAAAAGCAATCACTAAAAATCCGCGGAAAAAAACTTCAATGCTTATGAAATCAATTCCATAGGATAACTCAAACAATAATTTATACAGGAAAGAGTTTTCGGATTGAGTGAGATAACTGATGTTTTGAAGTTTGGGGTAAACAGCTAGAAATTCCGGGCGTAAAGATGCTGCTCCCACCAGTGGAATCATGATAAGTAGCATGAGCAAATATGGTTTGATATTGAGTTTCTGCCATCTTGTACCCAGTCTGTCCTCTCCTTTATTAATAAACTTCCAGATCAAAAACAAAACAAAAGCGATTACAATAAATTTCAATGGCCAATAGCTGATAACCTTCCAGTAAGCGTTTACATTTTCATCGTCAGAAAAATGAAAATCAAAACCGGCCGACATCTTCCATGCGAATAGTATAGGTGCAATAAAAACAAGTAGAAGAAATCTGGAGGATGGTTTAAAAGAGCCGGGTAATAAAACTGCCGTTAAAAAATAAACACCTCCAAAGGCAAATACAAAAACTACAAACCATCCAAACAATTGGGCAGTATGATTCAATGTTCCCAAATAGCTGTTTAAACCGAAATAATAATTGATAAAAATGAACAGGGCAGTAAGGGTTAAGGTAGCAAATGCCAGGTTTGTATTTAATTGTTTAAGATAAGTAAGCAGGTAGGAAAGAATACTTCTCATAATTTTGACAGGCAGGATTAGTCTTGTTATTTTATATATTCTTCAAATAAAACTTAGTTGTATGAAATTAGGAGCATTTTCTATCAGTCTTGCTGTTAAAGACATTCACCGGTCCAAATTATTTTACGAGAACCTGGGATTTACAAGTCTGGGTGGAAATATTGAGCAAAAATGGCTCATACCAAAAAATGGGAATGCAATTATTGGATTGTTTGAGGGCATGTTCGATAAGAACCTCATAACCTTCAACCCCGGCTGGGACGAGAATGCCCGCAACCTGGAAAGTTTTGATGATGTTCGGGTAATACAGGAACATTTAAAGAAAAACGGTATTCCATTAACTTCAGAGGCGGATCCATCTTCAAGCGGGCCGGCACATATCAGCCTGACCGACCCGGATGGAAATAATATCCTTATAGACCAACACAGGTAAGTGAAAATCGATTTTATATGAGAATTGGAGCCTTTTTAAGCTGAATTCACTACATTTATTGCCGCATATCAAATCAACCATCATGAAAAAAATAATGTTAGCCTTTGCTTTTTTTGCAGCCATTTTTACCATGCCCGCTTTTGCCCAGGATACGGAAAGCGCGGAAGTGATGTTACAGAAAATGAAGGATCGTGTGAAACCTGAATTGGTAAAAAAAGCAGGCATTACCGAAGTGCAGGCAGAAAAAGTTATCGAGGTTCAGTTCTTCATCCAAACGCAGCGTCGCCAGGTAAGAATGGACCAGTCATTAGATGCAGAGCAAAAGAAAGCACGTAACGCAGAACTGGATAATGCAAGAGATAAAGAATATGGCGGAATTCCTTTGACCTCTGAGCAGATCAAAGCCGTGAATTTATATTTTGCCAATGAACAAAAGAACAAGGCCAAGAAAGCCTGATAAATAAATTCTAATTATTTGAAAAGCTGCTCAAGGGCAGCTTTTCCTGTTTTAATTTTGTTCTATGGCTGAAGATCTGGAAATAATAAAAGGTACAAAAGAAGAGCAGTATCAAACGCTGTTTCCCCAGGTAAAAGCAATAATTGAAGGTGAAACCGATGTTGTTGCCAACATGGCAAACCTTGCAGCTGCTTTAAAGGAGCAATTCAACTGGTTGTGGATTGGATTTTACATAGTAAAAGAAAGCGAACTTGTACTTGGTCCATTCCAGGGCCCTGTTGCCTGCACAAGAATAAAAAAGGGCAGGGGTGTTTGCGGAACGGCCTGGGCTGAATCCAAAACACTTATTGTTCCTGATGTAGAAAAATTCCCCGGGCATATTGCCTGCAGCAGTTTATCAAGATCGGAAATTGTAGTTCCAATAATTGTCAATAATGAAGTTGTGGGCGTTCTGGATGCCGACAGTTCTGAATTAAATCAGTATGATGATGTTGATAAGGATTGGCTTGAAAAAATGATAATGATTTTATGGCCCTGATCATTTTTCTACAGGTAAACCATTTTCTTTCCAGGCTTTATAACCCCCATCCATATGCGCAACGTTTTCATAACCCATTTCTTTTAATGTTTTAGCAGCAAGGGCCGATCGTCCGCCGGAAGCACAATGCAGAATGATCCTTTTGTTTTTATCCAATTCAGGTTTATGGTAGGGG
>JAEZCV010000106.1 GCA_023429985.1 Bacteroidota bacterium
GAATAAATCTGTTTCAGTCAAAGGGAACTGATCGCCGGCAGGATTCACATCATCCCCCCGCAATGAAATGGTTGGAAATGTTTCCCATTGAAGTTCATAAAAATGTGCATATGCCCCATGTACAATAGAGACCATGTTGTTTGACTGTGTATAATCTATATCATCAATTATCTGCTGATTTTGCAAGGGTTCATCCAATTTATCATCACATGCTATTGAAGCCATAATAATAAATAAGGTAGCCAAAAAATATTTGAATATAATTGATATCTTCATCTTGTTCATGTTTTTAGTCCCTAAAGTGTTAAATTGAGTCCAATAGTATAAACTGCAGGTATAGGATAGACCTGCCGATCAATTCCATCTGCTACTTCAGGATTAAACCC
Organism: Bacteroidota bacterium; assembly: GCA_023429985.1. Taxonomy (GTDB): domain Bacteria; phylum Bacteroidota; class Bacteroidia; order Chitinophagales; family Chitinophagaceae; genus Flavisolibacter. The sequence continues at coordinate 387 of JAEZCV010000106.1, forward strand.
ATTGTAGTTGAATAGGGTAAGTGGCCGTTCCGCAGTAAATGTAATGAGGGCATCAGGAATATTTGCCCCTAAAATAGCTTTGTCAAGAAGTTTATATGACAAACGTACATTTTGGACTCTGAAATAAGACCCATCTTCAACATAAAAATCACTCATATATTGATTCCAACCCCTTCTTAACCCTACTGCAGAAGGATATTTATTGGAAGTGCCTTCTCCTCGCCATAAATTATTTACTAATTCGGCATCAAGATTGGTATCATTGGTGAATATGATCTCACCTCTTTTTCTATTTAAAATCTTATTCCCAGCTTGTCCTTGAAAGTTCGCGGTCAGATTTAAATTCCGATAGGATACGCCAATATCAAAACCATAAGTGTAATCAGGCAGATATGAACCTAATACTACCCGGTCCTCATCATTTATTTCTCCATCTCCATTCTGATCACGAAAAAATAAATCGCCGGGTACCAGATTATTACTGTTAATGAATTCCTGTGTGTACCCACTCGATGCAATTTGTTCCTCATTTTGAAAAACCCCAACCACTTCATATCCAAAAAATGCTTCAAACGGTTCGCCTATTATAGATCGCTGACGAAATTCAGCAGAACCGCCGTCTATACCACTTGCCCCTCCCAAACCGACCACCTCATTCTTCAGCGTAGCGAAATTACCGCCAATGGAATATGAGAAATCATCTGAAATATTGTCTTCCCAATTCAGCATGATCTCCATTCCTTTATTTTGAATTTCACCTATACTTCTTCTAACAGGTTGTGGGTCCCTGATTGCCGGGGTTTGAATGGTAATCGCCAGATTGCGGGTGTTCCTAATGAAATAATCTGCTTCAAGAGATAACCGGTTTTGGAGAAATCTGGCTGATAAACCAATGTTAATTTCTTCTGTGATTTCAGGTTTATCGATGAGGCTGTATGTGGGGTTTAAAAACAAACCCGTGTTGACAAGACCTCCGTTTATTACTGTTATTGGAGCGTTTGCCAAGGTGGCTTTACCAACAGCGGGTAAAATGCCATCATTCCCTAACTGCCCCCAGCCTGCCCTTAACTTTAGGAAGTCTATAAAGCCTATATTAAAAAAACTTTCTTCAGATGGCACCCATCCTGCGCCGATAGTTGAAAAATTTGCCCACTTCTGCTGAAATTTATTGTTTCCATCTCTTCGAAATGTGCCATAAAGTAAATAACGATCGGCATAATTATAGGAAATTCGTCCAAAATAGGAATTGTAAAATAATTGGCCGTTCAATGATTGATGTCCCAATATGCTGGTGTTACCTCCTATATTATTGTGAATATCCCCAATGTTCCCAATATCAATCGCCGATCCTAGCATATACCATAATTCTTCGTTTTCTCTTACAATTTCCATCCCGGCACCTCTCATGAAAAGCACTTCGGCAAATTCACTTCGAAATGATTGTCCTAAAACCACTGTAATATTATGATCGTCGAAGTTGTCACGGTAAGTGAGGTAGTTATCCCAAACCTGATTAAAAGAAGTAATAGATTCCCGCCGAATTGCTGATTCTATGTCTTCAAGGCCGTCATTGTAAGGAAAATTAACAAGACGGCGATTGGTTCCTGAAAGACTATAGTTATATACGGTTTCAAAGCTGAGTTTATCTTTGATCAAATAGGCAGTAACATTAAAATTACCTAAAACCGTTCCGAAATCTTTTTTATCATCTGAATACAGTAAATTGAAAAAAGGATTCTGACCACCCCGGTAACCTAAATTACGGGCATTGGACAACATAAAAGGTGATGCCTCTGTATTTTGATCATCATAAACCGGCATAATCGGCACTGCAAAATAAGCACTGAACCAGGCACCATTATTTGCCTCATATTGACGGGCAACACTTACATTTAGGTTTCCACCAATGGATAACCAATCTTTTACATCTGTATCAAGTTTTAACCTCAAACTTAATCTGTTGTAGCTATTCCTTGCATCCTGAAGGAGACCATCCTGGCTAAAATAACCACCTCCAATGGAATATCTGGTCTTTTCACTACCCCCATTAAAACTTAAATTATGGCTCTGGATAGAAGCTGGCTCCATAATTTCGGCAAACCAATCGGTATTCACATCCGGGACATTCGGATTAATCCGGCTTCTTCCATACCGCTGCATAGCTGCATTTACAAATGACATGTCCGCTGGATCACCTGTTTCAGTAACATACTGCACAAATTGCTGTGAATTAGACATTTTCACAACATTCTGAGGAATTTGTAAGCCATAATATCCATCATAGACAATTTCTGGATCCTGATTGTAAGAACCAGATTTTGTCTCTATCAATATAACACCATTGGCAGCACGTACCCCATAAATAGCAGCAGCAGATGCATC
>JAEZCV010000043.1 GCA_023429985.1 Bacteroidota bacterium
TTGTAGCACTCACCAAAGAACTCGTTAATGGCGCTTCAAAACCACGGAGTTCTGCTTCATGCAGGTATTCGGCAAAATATCCAATGAGTCCTCCACTGAATACACCTGTATTGGCATCGCCGATCCAGAAGAACATGTGTTCTTCAAAAGGATAATACCTGTCGAGTCTTTTTCTTGAAAGTAATTGAAGATCTAAAGGATCTATGCCCGCACTAACTAAAGAATCGGTTTGTGATGAAAGTTTTTGGGTAGTACTGGTTCCCAGTAATTTTCCGTTGCGGTCGAGAAGGTCGCCGGCCTGCAGCCTGTTCATAAGTATGGCAATGCGTGGGTTGTAGCTGAACATCCTTGCTCCACTCCTGTCGGCTACCAGTGCAGGTTGCACCACCCATTCTTTATTATTGAATAGATAACGGCCAACATTAACCGAAAGTAAAACAAGTCCCACAAGTGCAGCAAGCAAGGCAGGCATGAGGTTCCTGTCCTGCTGCCTTGCGATATAATTCATTTGTACGGTAGTTCCCTTCACTAAAGATGCGCTTAACAGAAATCCTGCAGCCAACATATTGGTGATAAGTGAAGAGCCTCCATAGCTTACAAATGGCAATGAAACTCCAGACAAAGGAAGTGCGCCAATAGAACCACCTGCTATCAAAAGAAATTGAACAAAGGTTCCTATACCTATTCCTGCACATAAATAAAATAGAAAAGGCCTACCAGTTTGTCTGCCAATGATCATGGAACGGTGCAGGAATAAAAGAAATAAAATGAAAACGCAAACAATTCCTGCCCAACCAAATTCTTCACCTATTGATGGAAGGATCATATCAGTATGTGCTTCGGGAATGGTTTTGGAAAATCCTTCACCAATACCCTGACCTGTTACACCACCTGTAGACATGGCCCAGATGCCATTTGCAATCTGGTCGCCGCCATAAACTTCGTTGTTCCATTTGTCCATCCAGATTGCTTTCCTGTCGGCAAGCCTTTGTACCGGGCCTTCAAACAACTGGTCGAGTAGTGGCACCTGGTCGAGCAACATGAATCCGGAAATAACAACGAGGGCCATGATGGCAGATTCGCTCACCTGTTTCCTGATCCACATATGTAATCCCAGAGCAAAAGCTGTAATTGCAGTTGCTATCCAAATATTTTTGATGATCCAGTTGGCTAGAACAAATAATACAACAGCTCCCGTCATGTAAGCAAAATCGCCTCGGGAAAAAGAAAAAAGTATAATGAAGGTGAAACAAACAACAATGGCTGGACCAAGGTCGCCGAGCATCAGGAATAATAATATGGAGAATAAAATTGCAATTAATGCAACTGAAAAGAATGACCATCTTTTTTGCATGGTGGCGTATTCCGAAATAAACTTTTCATTCATTGCAAAAAAGCCAGCAAGAAAAATGATCACAAAGAATTTGACCACTTCACTCGGCTGAAATCCAAAGAGGTTCACTTTTACGCCACTTCCTTCAGGACCGCTTCCAAAAATAATGGTCAGCATGAGAAGCCCAATTGCAATTCCTGCCCACTGAATTCCCTTCGCTCCTTTACGGCCATGGAAATAAAACAGTCGGTATAATCCTGAATCTACCGTAAACTTTTTCAGGTCAAAAAGCATTATCATCATCATTACAATAAATCCACCCGCCAGGTACCAGAGTGTACTTTGGGCAAGAAACCTGTCGCGTAATGGATCCTGTAAACTCAATAAAGTGAGTAATGAAAATCCGATCAGCAGCATTATGAGAGGAAGAATTATCTGGTCGGAGCTGCTGAAGAAAAGGCTTAATAAAATATGAAGTAAAATAAACCCTGCAATGAAAACGATGGCAATGATCCAAAACCATTTTTCTGCTTCTTCAGGTGTTCTTACAATTACAGATCCTTCTTTTTTCAGGTTGTTATAATCTTTAGTTGATAATAACCGTATGGTATGTGGTTGTTGAATGAAATTAAAATCCTGGTCCTTTTTTAATAATGCCGTTCCTTGAGATGCACCAAACTGAAAGTTAGGTTGAAGAGGAAGCACTTCGAAGGAACGTTCGGCGGGCAGGCCGGCAAATCTGTAACCACCACCTGCATCAGTTCTTGCATAGGCGGTGAATGAGATGAGTTGTTTACGACCTTCGGCATTCAACGCATATATTTTTTTGCCGGCTGCTGTGGCTTCCACCTGTTGTTGTACCGCTTCTTCAACATTCTCGCTGTAAATACTGTCCTGTGGAAGCACCATGCTTAACCTGACCAATACGCCACCAACAGGATCGCCTTCTTTATTTTCAATTTTCCCATATACGGCAAGCGAACCCATTTTAGAATCGTTTACCGAGGATATAGGTGGAGGCGATCGCAATTCCTGTTCAAAGCGAAGTGAATCATCGCCGCTGAAACCTAGTAAAGCTCTTGAAAGCTGAACGCGTTTTTTAAATGAAGTACCACCTTTTTTAAATGCTTCATCAGCGTGAATATTGTATTTGATCTTATTGAGTTCACCAATGTTATCAATAACATCATCATCCTGGGCGATTCTTTCAGAAATAGTATTTCCTATCAATTCAATATCGCGAGAGTCATCGAGGTAGAATCCGGAGGTAAGTAATTGTTTCATCCTCTGTCCCGGCTGGTCGAAATTTAAATTCACCATGGAACCCTGTTGCAGCCTTGAAGGAACTTCAACAAAATCTCTTTGCAAAACACCAAACAACTGGTAAAACAAAAATCCCATTACAATTGCAATGGCAAGTATCCACACACGTTCCAGATTTCTACCTTCTCTCTTCATGAATCCATTTGTTTAAACTGTCGACTTTTACCCGTGGAAATTCATTAATCTGGTAGGAGCTATCGCTGCTGCCAAATGCAAGAAAAACCTGTGTTCCGTTAAATCTCAGGTCTTTTAATTTTATTGATGATGGGTCGCGTGAAAAAATTGCAATATCAAAACCGCTAAATTCAATGTTATTGAAAATAACCTGTCTTGAATTTTCACTGAGAGCAATTGCGGGGCCTCCTTTATTAAAATTGCTGTCCTTCATCAATACAACCGGGCCCATTATAGTGAATGAATCCCTGTTAACAAATATGGTTTGAGTAAGTCTAATTGTATCACCAAAATTTGCAGGGCGTATAAATAGAGTATCATTTGGCGATTGACTGATGGAATCCTGCAACATGACCTCATTTCGATTCCTGGGAATTTCCGTTATTGTATTCGATTTTGCCACCGGGTCTTCATCACCTTTAATAAAATGCTCGCGGAATAAGTAAAAACTGGTTGCCAGCGAAACCAGGGTAAGCAAAACAAGAACCGTAATTAAAAATGTTTTATTAGCTGATGTTTTTGGTTTTGTTTTATTAACTGTCGGGTTTACGTTGGCTTCTGTTTTTGATTCAATGAGTTGCGGGGTTTTGTTTTTTTTTACAAGAACAGGTTTGGTAGCTTTTTGTTTTGCCTGGGGTTTGGCATTCTGCACCAGCACCACGGTAATATTGTCTTTTCCACCAGCATCGTTAGCAGCGGCCACCAGTGCTTTGGCTTTGGCAGGCAGGTCTTTATAATTATTTAAAATGCCGATAATAGATTTTACGGGCACAAGGTCGGAAAGCCCGTCGCTGCAGAGCAGCAGCATATCGCCTGGCAGAAAAGGCGATTCACCTACGTCAATATAATCTTCCTGGGAACCGATGGTATTATCAAAGCCAAGTGCTTTATTGATCTCGTTTCTTTTGGGATGACTCATAGCTTCATCCTCGGTAAGTCGGCCTGAATCTTCAAGGAAGCCAACGAACGACTGGTCGCGCGTTATTTTCACCAGCGACTGGTCTCGAAAAAGATACATGCGTGTATCTCCAACATGCGCATAGTAACATTTATTTTCTTTGAGATCAACCAGTGAAGCTGTAGCAACGCAGGCCATATTAGGATGATTACCTTCCTGCTTTGCCTGGTAAATTTCCTGGTTGGCAGCCACCATGGCACCTTTTAAAAGTTGAGCGCTGGCAGATCCTGCAACGGAAACTTCGTCAAGAATGGATTGTTTGGCTATTTCTGCTGCAACTTCACCACCTTCATAACCTCCAACACCATCAATTACACATGCAAGTATAAAACGGTCTTTCTTTACTGCCTGGGCAATAAAATTATCTTCATTATTATCGCGCATCCTGCCCGTGTCGGTAATTCCGAAATAATTTTCAGCCATTCCTTTTGTGTGAATTTTTAATTTCAGCAAAATGCGTTACCAGCATTCCTGCACATATAACGAGCAGTATGATAGAAAATATTGCGGCCATACTAGGATTTATAAATATTGATGCCAACGATTCCGTTCAGCACCAGCTTTGAATTATATGGAAGTTCACTCCAGGCCGGCGCATCTTCCGTACTCATTTTGATGAGCTTTTCATTTACCAGGGTCTTTTCTCCAAAAGAGGCAACGAAAAGTTTTCCTGCATCCCTGTCGAAGCGAATGCGCAGGTGCGGACTATTGATCCATTCGGTAGGAATTTTGAAAATACCAGGGGAAGTGCTTTCTTCTTCCTTTCCACTTATAGTAACGTCCTCCCTGTCCATAAAGTATTCGATCTTTCTGCCCGAAAATTCTTTTTCAGGAATGATGGCTTCCATTCTTGCAATTACATTGGAAGCGGTTGTTGCCATGCTTGAGGCATCATGAAAAAGATCTTTACGAAAAGGAACCTCATAATATCCTTCACTATAAAAATTGAAACCTTTTAAAATATCGTTACTGATATCGGCGGTTTGTGCAATGCCGGTCTGTCGTGGAATGAAGGTGATGCGCAGGTTCTCTTCTTTTTGCTGGCTTCCGGGAAGCAGCTTTCCAATAAAGCTTATATCTCCTCTTGCATATTCGGGATGCGAAACAAATCTGAATACCCATTTGGAACTGGAAGGTTCCACGTTCTTACCTTCTGTTTTATATACTTTCAACACATCATAAAACTGTTTTACCGATTCCTGTACGATCAGTCCAAATATTCCTTTTTTATTATCCATGAAATCTTTGTAGTCATCTGTATTGAAACCAATAATGTATTCGTGAAAAAACACCACACGGTTGGCGAAAGACAACTGGCTGATTGAATCTTTGAACTTAACTACAATGTATTTAAAAACATCATCAGGTGTAATTGTATGTGCAGTTACCGTTGGTTCTGATTCTTTTTTAAGGAACCATTCGTGAAGTCCGATGCGCTGCCAAAAACTTGTATTAGGTTTCATTAAAACGGTCTTAGGTTTCCCGAAGTTAGGTGATGAAGATAAAGAGTTCATCAAAGTTGATACCAAAAAGCGGAAATTTCCGGGTGTTCCTGATAATGGAACGCAGATGACACAGATTGAGCAGATATGCGCAGATTTGGGTCTTGCTATTTGATCAAACGCGCAAATGAAGTAGACAATGATCAGCGTTAACCTGCTCAATCTGCGTCATCTGCGTTCTATTAAAGTTCATTTACCTGATAAGCGTAACCGTTCCGCGACGTGAGAACACATTGCCATTAAAATCTACCGCCTCTACCACCCATACAAAGGTTCCTGTTGGCTGCTTCAGGCCATTTATGGTACCATCCCAACCGCGGTTAGGATCAGGCGTTGAGAATATCATTTGTCCCCACCTGTTGAATATTTTGAAATAGCGGAATTCTACCATTCCAACGGGGAAGGCTCTCAAAACATCATTCTTACCATCTCCATTTGGTGTAAAACCTGTTGGCACATAAATCTCAGGGCCTTCAAAAGCTCTAATGGTGATCTGATCGGTGCCCTGGCAACCCTGTGGAGTTGTTAGGGTGAGCGTATAGGTTATATCATTATCAATGGTTGCAATTGGATTCGGGATATTCGGATCACTTAAACCAATGGGCGGCGACCATTCGTAAATAGTTACGCCTGTATTGGCAAGATCCACTCCATTTAATTGAACAGGCTGTCCAATACCTACAGACATATCTTCCCCGGCAAATGCCTGCACAGATGGAACAATGGTTACTCTTACTGTATCCTGTTTTAAAGAACTGCATCCATTGGCATCTATAACGGTAAGGTAATAATCTGTGGTCTGGTTTGGACTTACAGAAGGATTAGGACCATCCGGATTAACCATTTGAGCGTTAGGCGTCCAGACATAATTTACACCTCCGCTACCTGAAAGTTGAATGGTGCGTCCCAGGCAAATACTGGAATCAGGACCGGCGTTTGCAACAGGAGCTGTTCTTACCATAACATTAATGGTATCTTTCACCACACAGATGTCCTGGGTGGCAGTAACATAATAAGTTGTTGATGTAAGTGGAGATGCCACAGGATTCAGAATGTTTACATTAGACAGGCTGGGATCAGGTTCCCAAACAAAACTGGAAGCATTACCCTGTGCATTCATTGTAAAACTGGTTCCTTCGCAAATAGTGGTATCGTTACCTGCATTTACAAACACTGCAATATTCAAAGGAACAGTTACGGTTTCTGAGGCTGTACATCCTTTACTGTCTTTAACTATTCCCGTAATGTTAGGATTGTAAACAATAAAGCTGTCTTCTACCTGGAAGTTGGTTCCATCTATAGAATAAGTAAAATCGCTGCTGCCACCGCTGGCAGTAAAATAGATCTTGCCTTCAGGACTACCATTACAGGATGCAGGATCAACAGTAATATCGAGTGTAATGGGTGCATCATTGGCAACAGTTACAGGCCTTGATGTAATACATCCATTATCATCCTTAATGTTTATGGTATGGCTGCCGCCCGTAACACCTGTAAAGGATGGAGTGGCAACATAACTTCCGTTATCAATAGAATAAGTATATGGTGCACTTCCTCCCGAACCATTTAAATGAATCTCACCATTTTGTCCAACACAGGAGGCTGTAATTATACTGTCGTCCACCAAAAGATCCGGGAAAGATTGAACAAGGGTTACAGGAATACTTGCTGTACAACCCTGGTTATCGTTTACGTTTATTGTATATGTTCCGGGAGCGAGATTGTTGAATGTAGAATCGGGACCGAAGCTTCCATTATCAATACTGTATTGAACACCACTTCCCCATTCGGGACCACCTGTTACTGTTATTTGCCCGGTGGTTCCGTCTTTACAAAGAATATCGGTTTTAGAAACAAGGTCAAGTCCTTTTACAATTACTCTTATTGAATCCTGGGCAGTGCAATCATTTAAAGTAGCCGTTGCCACATAGGTTTGAGTTGACTGCGCGGTAAGAACGGGATTACTGATATTGGCATCGCTCAACCCTATAGCTGGAGACCATTGAAAATTGGCATAAGTTCCTTCTGCCGTAAATTGAGCTGTATTGTTTTTACAAAGAATGGTATCGCCTGGTGTTAAATTCAAAACATCAACATCTCTTATCTGAACCTCCAGGCTGTCGAGGAAGAAGTTACTGCTTCCCACACAGCCATTGGAAACATAGATCTTTAATGTTTCAATTCCTTCAGGCATATTATCAATAATGGGAATAATAGGAATAGAAATAACCGAATCTCCGGCAGGAATAGAGGCAGAAGAAGGTAACAATTGCACATCAACTCCATTGATGGCATCCCCACCATAGGAAAGTGCAATAGGCTGCGAATAGGGAAATTTTCTGCTTCTAACTACTTTGAAAGCACCATCATGGCAACCTTCAACAAGGTAAGGAAAACCACCGATCTCCGGGTTAGCGCTGATAAGTTGAATGGGAGAAGATTTTAAACTTCTGGCTTCAATAAAAACATTACTGTCGTAGCTTCCATCGGAAACATCACCAATAGCAATTTTTAAATGATAAGTTTCGCATGGTTGCACTGCCGAACGGGCTGTAAATACCTTTGTATGACCTCCATGGGTAAAATATCCACTACCGGCATTGTTCAAATAATGCTGTGTAAATGGAGACCCTACACCCATATTGGCGCAGGTTGCAAAACTTCCACCACCACCAGGTACTCCATCGTTAACCGAATTAATAGCAACGGGAATATTGGTGTTAGGAACAAGAGCAATATTTTTTGATCCGGTTATGCCAGGTCCACTGATGAAAAAGGCAAATACGTCATTAAAATTCGTACATGTAAAACCAGGATATTCTTCCGAGCTGAAAATGTAACGAAAACTAACAGTATCTCCCTGGGGAACAAAATCAAATTCAAGAATGGTAACGTCCTGGGTACTTTGATTATTTAACAAGGCATCGAGCTGCGGATCGCCGGCAAGTCCGAGATCGGTACTTGCAAATGCCGTAGCGGGACCATTTAATCCTGTACCACCGGAACTTGTTAAAACCCTTCCGGTAGACATCACTATTCCGCTGTCGAGCCCCAGCTGTGTACCACCGAGGTTTTTAAAATACCCGGTTGAAAGCGGACTTCCGTTAATTGTGATGTTACTGATAAGCACCCCATCTCCTACCAGGTATTGTGCAAGTTGCGTAGCATTGGTTTGAGGGGTTATCTGAAGTTGTGAAAAAGCAGAAAAACCCAATAAAAGTAGTACAGAATTTAATAAGAACCGTTTTAACATTCAGGGGCAGTTATAGTGAAAAAAGACTGTTCCAAGATAAGAAAAATTCCCCTCGGAGATCATCCTTAGTTTTAGAATTGTGGATAACCGAAGCCATATCACCTGCTCCCGCTAAAAATAACAGCTTAATAACCTACCTGGATTTCCAGTAAAAGCGATAACCACCTATCCGTTCCAACCCATCTATTTCACTGAAAAACAAGTTAATACACCTGGTCCTCGTTATCTTCTTCCTCAGGCGTTTTTTCAAGATCTTCCCCGCTTCGTTCAAAAGCTCCCTGGCCTGAAGCGTTAGCATTTTTTACCTCTGTTTTTTCCGGAAAGGAAGCATTATCCTGGTTTTGAGATGATCCCGACGCTGTTTTCTTCTCTTCTTCATTCTTTTTCATAATATATAATTTACCATCCTGGAACAAAATTGAACCCGAAATTGGTGTTTTTAAAACCACCGTTTTGCCAGGGTACAGCCACATAAGGTTCCAGTATAAGATAGCCAAAAAGGTTGAGACGAAGAGAAATTCCTGAACTTAAAATGAAACGTGATTGCCTATTGATGAAACTTTCCTGCTTAAAATCAATACCTGGTGCAGGGTTGCGCTGCCCCCATGCAATGCCGCCGTCTGTAAATAAATTGATCTCTGTAAAAAGAAACCGTGATGTAATGGCAGATAATCTTTCAGGACCTGTTAATGGCAGTCTTAGTTCAACATTTGAAACATAGATCCGGCTTCCAATGAGATCATTAATAGTGAGGTTGCCTCCTTTATCATCCTTGTATCCCACAGCATCATATCCCCGGATTAAAGTTGGATAACCCAGGAATAGCGGAGCTAAAATACCTGTTTCTGCATCTTTACCAAATCTTCCCACATATAAATTTCGGGTGGCCAGGGTTATTGGCTCCATCCTGAAATACTTCCTGTAATCGCCCATCAGGTTCGTCATATTCACCACACCAAAATACTGCCCTGCCTGCAACCTGAACCGGTGGCCGGCCAAAGGAGAAGCCACACCAAAAAAAGAATTATCGCCCACATAAGCCAGGTAGGAATTTCCAAAATTAAAACCACCGGGAACGGGCTGTTTTTCTCTTGTATTTCCTAAATAAATGGTTCCCGAAGGATCGTAATAATCTGTATACCGATCCATGCGATAATAGTAACGGGCAAAGGAAGCACCTAGTTCTATTCGCCTGATAGTTGAAAAAGGATAAGAGGCGAAAACAGAAAGCTGGTCCTCAAATGTTCGTAACAGGTCGAGGCTATTATTAATAACCTCAATGGTATCGCCCTGTACATTCTGCACGGTATCTGGAAATAAATATTCTGCACCCGATAAATAAGGAATGTGCGAAGCTGACAGTCCCCAGTTAATGCGATTGTTCTGGTTGATGTAGGCAAACTGACCTCCAAAATCCAGAATTTCACCCGATAATGAAAGAGCACCAAACATCTGGTGGTTGCCCAGCATGTCGCTGAATATTCCATTTACACCTCCTGCCAGGCCTGTACCAAAACTGCCACCTGTTTGAATTCCTATGCCTGTATTGCCCAGGTAATCGAGTTCGAATTTTGATTTATAAGGAAGTTCGGTAATTGTTGTTTGTGCAGCCGTTAATGATGGCGGAGTACTTAAATTATTTTGCACAATATCCTTTCCCAGCCGCGCTAATGGAGGTAAAACGGCAGCCGCCCTGTTACCATTGGCAGGTTGCAGTTCTATAGTTTCCAGTTGAGAAGGAACAGCGGTAATAATTGTATAGCTGCCATTCGAAAAATAACTGTAGGCCAGCTTTCCAGTTTGATGTGATACAGAAATGGCGGGAGCAAATGATGTAATCCCGGTAATACCGGTAAACAAATTGGTTTTTTGCTGCAGGGTTTTATCCTGAAGGTCATAACTGTAAATATTCCGAAAACCATCTCTGTCGGATAAAAAATAAATGATCCTGTTGCCTGGTGCAAAAACAGGATTCAGGTTGTCTGCTCCCGGAAAAAAATCAAGGTTGGTTATACTTCCTGTAGCAATATTTAATAAGGCTAAATTGTGGTTATACCTGTGTTGCAATGTATTGTTCCCAATACTAATCCTGTCGGTTGAGAATACTATATATTTTCCATCAGGAGAAAAGGAAGGATGAATATCAGCGTAAATATCATTAGTAAGTTTCTTTACAGTTTTATTTTGAAAACTATAAGCATAAAGATCACTCTGGCCTTCCACCAGTCCTGTAAGCACTATTGTTTTACCATCGGGTGACCAGGCAGGATTACTAAAACCATCCACACCCGGAATTCTAAGCTGCTGCGTGATCTTTCCGTTGATATCTGCAACTACCAGTTCATTCCTTCCTTTGGCAAAAACTACAAAAGCAATCTGCCTGCTGTCGGGCGACCAGGCAACTTTAGATTCATAGCTGCTGTACTGGTCAATATGTGCATTATATGAATTACGGGTGATCCTTTCCGTTACTTCTCCAGTTTCAGCATTTGCAATAAAAAGGTCCAGGGTGAAAAGATTTTTCTCTGTCCAGTATGCGATATAACGGCCATCAGGACTAATAGATGGAACAATATTCAATTCTCCTGCATTGTTGCTGTTGATGAGGCTATTTCCAGAAGGTGCCGGTTGTGTTTTGGTTTGAAAAGGTGAATAAGCATTCCTGATCGCTTCCTGCCATTGTTTTGAGAAAGTTGCTTCATCCATTCCCAAAACCTTTTGAATTGCTGCTGCGTAACCGTTTGCAGCGGTTTCGGTAAATAATTTTCTTATGATACCATCACCATATAAACCCGAAACATAAGCCCAGAATGCCTGACCCCAACGATAAGGGAAATAAAGATCGGGGCGGTTTGTGAGGTCCTTAAGTGAAGGCAACCGTTTGTTTTGCAAAGCACTTCGTAACCAGATGGCTGTATGTGCGTCGATGTATCCAATTGAAAGATATTCCGCCATTCCTTCCACCATCCACAGTGGAAGGTTATTGAGTGCATTTAAAGAAAAAGAATCCTTAATGATATGGTATTGAAAAGCATGCACCAGTTCATGACCCAGCACATGATCTGTCTGCGCATTTGATTCCATGAAGGGCATGATCACCCTGTTCTTAAACCCTTCTGTAACGCCGCCTGTGGAAACATCTATTTGCCCACCAATCACTCTTGTTTGTTGAAAATGTGCGTGGTGATTATAAATGATAAATGGATTCCTTTCAACAAAACTATCTCTCAAAACCTGCATGTGCATGAGGAACCACTGTTCTGTTCTCCATGCCAGCAACTGCTTTTGGTTCTCATTTTCCAGGTAATTATATATATCAAAATGAGGTGTCCGGTTGATGCGGAAATCAAAATCCTCGTACAAAACTTTATTACGGCCAAAATATTGAGCATTCGAAAAGAGACTGTTGAATGATAACAGGAAAAAGATGAAAGATCGCAGGAATGTGTACCTCATAGAGAACCTGCACATACTATTTGATTTTCATCATTCAATGCAAATAATGAACCATTGTGGCAAAGGAAAGGATCAGGAACGAACTTCTTCTGCTTTGGAACCTGCAATTTCCTTTTCGGACTGGTGGGGCTGGTTCAGCGGAAGCACCATAATAAAGCAGGCACCTGAATTTTCTCCTCCCCTTGCCGTTATCAAACCATGATGTCTTTCAATTATTTTTTTGGTAATAGCCAGTCCTATACCTGTTCCATCATATTTCTCCCTTGAGTGAAGACGCTGGAATATGGTAAATATTTTATCGGCATATTGATCATCAAAACCGATTCCATTATCACATATTTCTATGCGGCAGAAATTTCCTTTATTATTTACAGGAGAATTAATGGAACAATTTTCAACCAGGTCGCATTTTATTTTCACCACCGGCCTTTCTTCTTTTTTTACGAATTTCAGTGCATTGCTAATGATGTTCTGAAAAACCTGGCGCATTTGCCCGGTTACAATTTCCATTTCCGGCAATTCACAAACTTCAATAACGGCACCCGATTCCTGTATGGAAAGTTCAAGGTCGCTCAACACCTCTTCTACAATAAAATTAAGATCGGCTTTTTCAAACCTGCTGTCGCCGGCTAACCGTGTAAACGATAACAGGTCATTAATAAGTTTCGACATTCTTGCAGATGCCGCAATAATGCGGTTCATATAATCCAGTGCTCCCTCACTGGCGTTTTGCATATGCCTGTCCTTTACAAGGTTACTGAACAGGTGAATCTTTCTTAAGGGTTCTTTCAGGTCATGAGAAGCCACAGAAGCAAACTGCAACAATTCATTATTGCTGTTCTCTAATTCATGATTTATTTTCTGAAGTTCCAGTGTTCTTTCAATTACTTTTTGTTCCAGCACATCACTCATGATTTTTTGGTCGTGCACATCTGTACAAGTTCCAAACCACTTAATAATTTCACCTTTTTGATTCTTCAATGGAATGGCCCTTGCCAGGAACCACCTGTATTCGCCGTTGTATTTGCGCATACGGTATTCTGTTTCGTAAGTTTTACCTGTTTGCAAGGATTCTTTCCACACCTCCCAGGTTTTTTCTGCATCGTCGGGATGGAGCACGAGAGCCCAGCCTTTATTCTTTGTTTCCTCGTAACTAAGCCCTGTATAATCGAACCAGCCTTTATTATAGAAATCGTGGTAACCATCGGCCCTGGTAGACCAAACCATTTGTGGCATGAAGTCGGTAACGAACTTAAATTCCTGTATCAGCAATTGCAATTCTTCATTCTTTGCCCTGATTTCTCTTTCCGCTTCAACCGTTTCGGTAATATCCATCATGGCGCCCACCATTCGAAACGGAATCCCTGCTGCATCTGTGAGAACAGTTCCTTTATCAAGTATGATAGCATAGCTACCGTCGGATTTTCTAAACCTGTAACGTTCTGTCCAGAAGGATTCGATATTGTTAATGGCATTACTGATGGTCTGCCTCACTTTTTCCCTGTCATCAGGATGTATGTGTTCCAGCCGGAAAGCAGCTTTAACGGAAGACTCATCCCTGCTGTGTCCAAATCTCGAATAAAAATTATCACTCCACCATATTTTATCATTCAACAGGTCCCAGTCCCAAATGGCATCACTTGTTGCATTGGCAATGAGCCTGAATCTTTCTTCACTTTTAGACAGATCAAATGTTCTTTCTTTTACTTTTTCTTCCAGGTCGATACTCAGGTTTCGATAATTTTCCTTCACCTTCATCAGTTCCTGGTAATTCTCTTTCAGTTTTTCTTCCGCATTTCTTTTATCATTGATATTGGTAATATTCATTACCACACCGTCCATCATTTGGGTGGCAACTATTTCATACCATTGCTTGTTGTTATTAAAGGTTAACTGCAATTCTTTATGAAAGGCCGTACCGCTGCTTATTACTTCCTCAAAATGCTTTAGAAGATCCTTTTTCAACAGTTCGGGAAACTCCTTAGAAAGCAGTTTACCCATATAATCCTTCTTGGAGCGCCCTAACAAGTCGTCTGCCGAATGATTTGAAGCGATCCACCGCAGATCCTTTAATTCCTTCTCATTGTTTCTTACGGCTTTAAAGGCCATGATAGCACTGAGGGAAGCATTGAAAACACCACGAATAATATTATCAAGCTCTTTGATGTTGCTTATATCAATGAGAGTGATCACAACACCATCAACTTTTTTATCCTGTCTCAAATAAGGAATCGTTTTCATTAGGTGGGTACTGCCATTCGATAGTTGTACTTCCTTTTCAACTATATTTTCGGTTTCCAGAACATACTTTATATCTTCCAGGAACTTGTTGTTATTGGAAATATTTGTTGATATATGTTCGATTGGCCTTCCTAAATCCGAATCTATTAAGTTGATCATTTTCACCGCAACCGGATTGAATTTCCGGATCCTCAGATTGCTGTCTACAAATACCTGTGCGATCTCGGTGCTCCTGAAATAATTATTCAGGTCATCGTTCAATTCAATCAGTTCCCTGATACGCATCTGGTGCTCTGTATTTAAAGTGTGCAGTTCTTCGTTAAGTGATTGCAGTTCCTCATTAGAACTTTGCAATTCTTCGTTGGCCGACAAAAGTTCTTCATTACTGGATTGCAACTCTTCGTTAGCAGTTTCCAGCCCTTCTACCGCCATCTGCAGGTTATAACGGGTTTCTTTTAACTCCTCTTCGAGCTCTGTGATATAATTAACCGATTCTGCCGAATGTTGTGTGCTGAATTGAGGTGAAGTTCCTGACAGGTTAATATCATTGCTTTCTCCCAGCACAATCATTATATTTTCGTTGCGGGATGAGGGTTTGATGAAGATGTTAATGTATTTGTTCTTATCGCCCTGCCTGATCTTTTGATGATGGAGATTTACCGGCACTTTATCCTTGCCGGCTTTTCTTATGGCTGCATGTAATGCTATTGAAAGATCATTACTCACCATTTTTAATATCTGCAGGTTATTGATCCTATCGGGAAGCGAAAGATATTTTCTGAAATCACCCACTGCTTCTTTTACCTCCAGGTTATTGTCAACATAAATAGCAGCAAAACCATATTCTTCTATTAACATGGATCTGAAATCTTCCGAAAGATCGCGTGCAAGAATATTTTCCTTAGGAGATTTTGCAACGGGGCCCGACGACTCCATCCGGTAATTCTGTGTTGCAGGCAGCCGCTCAGGGTTGTAGGAACTGTCGCTTGAGATCTTTCTGAATATCTTCCACTTACTGCTTATTTCACTTAAATCTTTTTTTATGGAAGCGGGTGTTTCACTTGGACCCAGGAAAAGAAATCCACCTTTATTAAGTGCAAACTGGAAAATGGAAAATATCCTGTTCTGCAAAATGTTGTTCATGTAAATGAGCATGTTCCTGCAGGAAACCAGGTCGTTTTTTATAAATGGCGGATCCTTTAAAATGTTATGACGTGCGAAAACGATTTGTTTCCTCAGCCTGGGGTGAACAATTGCATGGTTACCTTCTCTTGAAAAGTATTTCCTGGCCAGTCTTTCCTCAATATCAACGAGACTAGATAAAGGATATGTTCCCTTAGAGGCAAAATCAATGGCTTCTATATCAATATCAGTTGCAAAGATCTTTACTTCAATGCTTCGTCCGGAACTTTGAAGGTAGTCGTCTATAAGAATGGCAATGGAATATGCTTCTTCGCCTGTACTGCAAGCCGCCACCCAAACCTTCATTACATCACCATCTTCTTTTGCAGCTACCAATTCTGGCAGCACTTCGTTCTTTAATATTTTAAACGCCGCTTCATCACGGAAAAACTTAGTAACTCCAATTAAAAATTCCTGGCCCAGGAGCCTGCATTCTTCGGGTGACCTGCGCAAAAATTCAATGTACTCGGCAAAATTCTTATACCCCGCAAGCCCCATTCTTCTTCCAATTCTACGCAGAATGGTGGGTGTTTTATAATTATAAAAATCATAATGACAATGCTTGTCAACCAGTTTCAAAACCTCGGGCAGCAAGGCTTCATCCGGTCCTCCATCTTTTGCAATTCTTACAGGTCTTTCTTTTATATAATTAAAGATCTCTTCGGGCATTAGCTCCGGAGCCAGAATATAATCGGCATAACCTGTAGCTATAGCCGTATTAGGCATACCGTCGAATTTGGCAGTTAAGGGGTCCTGAACCAGCACCATGCCTCCCTGGTTTCGGATTGCCTCAATGCCACGTGAACCATCGGAACCGGTTCCAGATAGTATAATGGCAATTGCTTTGGTTCCGCGGTCGGCAGCCAGGGAGTTTAAAAAAGTGTCGATTGCGGTGTTAGGTGCTTTTTCAAAATTTTTTATTCCAAGCTGCAGGTAACCATCTTTTATTGTAAGAAGTTTATTATTGGGAATAACATAAACACAATTTCTTTCGGCTTTCTTTCCATGCTCTGCTTCAAACACCATCATATTGGTATGCTTGGAAACAAGTTCCACCAGCAAACTTTTATAATCGGGGGAAAGGTGCTGAATGATCACAAATGATAGGTTGCCATTGCTTGGCATATTGTCGAAGAATTCATGTATGGCTTCTAAACCGCCGGCCGATGCCCCAATAGCAATTATATAATGATCGTTTCCTGGCAATGTAGAGTCTTTAGTCATATAAAGGATGCGCGAAACAAGGTTTCAATTTAATTTTTAGTCATTCACTTAAAAAAAGCTTGCCATTATTCCCGGGCTGGTAAAGCGGCAGGAAAATTTTGATGTGGAAATACCTGAAAATATTTAGGCAAATAATTTCGGCCTCACTCCTGATAAAAAGAGGTATCTGAATTATCCCGGTCTATTAAAGATGTTTTTTAATAACGGAGGATTAATAAGAATGGAGGATATTTTCCATACAAAAGACCTGAAATGTTGGGCAAGAGGCATTAGCAATAAATATAATTGCGATATTAAGAAGTTTTTAATCAAAGATTTAGAAATATTTTACCTCTGCTTTCAAAACCTATCTTTGTTAATATGAGCACATCAGCAAGCAATTCCTCAACCAATTCACTGCAGACCCTGGTTGAAAATACAAAGCAACTACTTGAAAAGATTTATGAAGGAGGTGGCAAAAAAGCCATTGCCAGACAAAAGGAAAAGAACAAGCTTACACCCCGAGAACGTATTGATTATTTAATAGATAAGGACTCTGATTTTTTAGAGCTGGGCGCTTTTGCCGGGTTTGAGATGTATGAGGAGCAAGGAGGTTGTCCAGCAGGTGGAACCGTAGCCGGACTCGGCTATATAAAAGGCCGCCAGTGTATGATCGTTGCTAACGACCAGACCGTAAAAGCGGGCGCCTGGTTTCCCATAACCGGCAAGAAGAATTTGAGAATGCAGGAGATCGCTTTGCAGAATCATCTCCCCATAATTTACCTGGTAGACAGTGCCGGTGTGTTTCTTCCCATGCAGGATGAAATATTTCCCGACAAGGAACATTTCGGAAGAATATTTTATAATAACGCTCAAATGAGTGCGAAGGGAATCATACAGATCGCTGCTGTTATGGGCGCCTGCGTGGCCGGTGGTGCTTACCTCCCCATTATGAGCGATGAAACGCTAATGGTGGAAAAAGCAGGTTCTATTTTTCTTGCCGGCCCTTACCTTGTAAAAGCTGCTATTGGTGAAGATGTGGATACTGAAACTTTAGGAGGCGCCATTACGCATACCGAAATATCGGGCATAGCAGATTATAAATTTGAAACGGAATACGATTGCCTCGACCAGGTGCGCAGGCTTGTAGATAAAATGGGCGCAAAGGAAAATGCAGGTTTCGACAGGATCAAATCTAAAAAACCTGCAAAGGATATTTCCGAACTGCTTACTGTTTTTCCTACCGATGCTACCAAGCCTTATGATATGCTGGAGATCATTGAAAGAATTACAGATGAAGGAAGTTTTGACCAGTACAAAGAAGATTATGGCAAAACAATTATTTGTGGTTATGGCCGAATAGATGGATGGGCAGTTGGTATTGTTGCCAACCAGAGAAAGATCGTAAAAAGCAAAAAAGGCGAAATGCAAATGGGCGGTGTGATTTATAATGACAGCGCCGACAAATCTGCAAGATTTATTTTAAACTGCAATCAGAAAAGAATACCACTGATATTTTTACAGGATGTAACAGGATTTATGGTGGGCAGCAGGAGCGAACATTCAGGTATCATTAAAGATGGAGCAAAAATGGTGAATGCTGTTGCCAATTCAATTGTTCCTAAGATCACAATTGTTATAGGCAATTCTTATGGCGCCGGCAATTATGCCATGTGCGGTAAAGCTTATGACCCAAGGTTCATCTTTGCCTGGCCTTCGGCAAAAATTGCTGTGATGGGTGGAGAGCAGGCAGCCAAAACTTTATTGCAAATTCAGGTGGCAGGGTTAAAAGCTAAAGGCGAAAAAATAACACCGGAAGATGAAAGCAAATTGCTTAACGAGATAAAAGGCAGGTACGAAAAACAAACATCACCTTATTATGCTGCTGCGCGTTTATGGGTGGATGAGATCATTGATCCGCTGGAGACAAGAAAAATCATTTCCGAATGTTTACATGCTGTCAACCAAAGCCCGGTAAAGGAGGAAATGAAGGTGGGGGTGATGCAGGTGTGATTGGTGGGGGTGAGTGGTGAGTGGTGCGGCGCTTATGCACTGTTTCTCCGCTCTGTTCCTCTTTCTGTTATTGTTTCTGTTTTTTTTAAAACTCATTTATGTCTTCACAGCAGGCGCCTATAATTATGTATACAGATGGTTCTTCTCGGGGGAATCCGGGACCGGGCGGTTATGGCGTGGTGCTGATGTATGGTTCGCGGAGACTGGAATTATCAAAAGGATATCGGCATACCACTAATAATCGAATGGAATTGATGGCAGTAATTGCCGGGCTGGAAGCCATGAAAAAAACGGGATTGCAAATCACCATTTATTCCGACAGCCAGTATGTTGTGAAAGCAGTAAAAGAAGGATGGCTCAATAAATGGATGGCCACCAATTTTGCCAAAGGGAAAAAGAACAAGGATCTATGGGTGAAATTTTACAATCTTTCCAAACTTCACCATCTCAAATTTGTATGGGTAAAAGGTCATGCTGAAAACATTTACAACAACCGCTGCGACGAACTGGCTACTGCTGCAGCTGATGGTTCAGACCTTGATATTGATAAAGGTTATGAAATGGATCCCAACCAGTTGCTGATGTAGTTTATTTATTTCTTCGCCACAAAGGCTCGAAGTCGCAAAGTGTTAGTTTAAAATTCTTCGTGCCCTGGCGTCCTGGTGGCAAATATATTCGTCTCAAAAAGACACCGATGATGAAAAGTGACAGAATAATTAAGGTTCTAAGTGATTTAGCGATAATGGCTAATCACACTATACTATTAATGAACTTTCACTTCCCTAAGGTCAGGCGATCCCTTGGTAATTAAAGCATAAGCTCCAAACAAAATACCACAGAAGAAAAGATCACCCATAAATAAATTACCGTAAAAATTATTGATCATTCCATAATCCCTGAAGAATGCCAGCCCATCAGCATAACACATCATCAGTCCTTCAAAGGTCCTGGGTCTTGCATATCCGCCGCCACCCATCCAAACTACCAGGTTGGAAGCAAGGAAGAAAAGAATGGATCCGCTCAATGAAAAAGCAGTAATACGCAGGAAGCTGATCTTCTTCATTAAGAATCCGAAAAAGGTAAGTCCACCAATTAATATATAATTCAGCACCTGGCCATCATAAAAACCGGAAATCTCCGTCATGCCATTCATATATAAAGCCTGGTAAACCAGGTCGCTGATCAACATAGAAATCAAAGGAAGGATCAAAGCCCATTTCCTGTTCTTAATGATTGCACCGGCAAAAATAGCCATTGCTATCTGTGGCGTAAATCCATAAGGGCGGTCAGGCCATGCGCGGTATAATGAAGCAGCAAGTATCAGAAGTCCAAAAGCAAGTAATAGCGATTTATTCAGTTTCATTCCGGATGTTTTATCGGGGCAAAAATAAAGGAACTATGTTTTAAAGCTAAAGATTTTTAGTCACCGGGAATTAACACCCTGAACAGGCTGCAAGGTTGCATTAGATCCAGCTGCGTTTCCTCATCCTCCGAAACATACACCGCTTCTCCATTTTTAATGGTCATTACATTATTATGGTATTTGATCTGCGCTTCGCCATACTCCATCCACCAGATTTCTCCCGCATGTGCATTTATTGTAATTTTTCCGGATGTTGCTGTGTGCTGGTGGAGTTCAAACTCTTTTACCGGAGCTTTAAAAATCTTATGTTCCGGGTCCGACGCATTTAAAATCCGTGGGTTCACACCTTCAAACAAAACATATTTCAAAAGTTCTTCTACGTCTATATGTTTTTCTGTAAGTCCTGCACGCAGCACATTATCCGAATTAGCCATCACTTCAACATTTACGCCTTCGAGGTATGCATGCGGAATTCCCTGGGCCTGGAAAATACCTTCACCTTTTTTTAAATGAACAAGGTTAAAAAAGTACATAGAGAATATGCCACGGTCAAATTGACCTTTACTGCAAAAATCCTTTACAGCTCTTGCGGCCCAGAAATCTTCTGATGTTTTATCCAGTTCGCCATTTTCATATAAGGGGAGAATTCTATTTGCAAGAGGCTCCAGCAACGCATCAATTTCAATTTGAGGAAGACGCATGATAAATTCATACAACCGCTTATAATCATTCCCTTCAAAATATTTATGCAAAAAACTAAGTTCTGGCATGCACTCTAATTGGTTGTTTAATTTTCTTTCGTTCTTAAATCCATGCAAAAGGTAAAAATCGCCCAGGGCTACCATCATCTCTGGTTTATGATTGGCATCTTTATAATTTCGGTTAGAAGCATCAATAGGAATGCCTGCTGCATTTTCTCTTTCGAAACCTTCAATGGCCGAAGCTTTATCCGGGTGCACCTGTATTGAAAGCATTTTTTTAACGTCAAGGATTTTGAACAGGTAAGGAAGATCGTTCCAAACATGCTGAGAATTTTCCCTTGAAACAATGGGATTTTGCTTAAGGTAATCATGGAGGTTTTGCCCACCTTCAAGAAATGAGGGATGGCTGGGATGTGCACCCAGCCAATATTCTGCAAAGGGCCTGGTTTGGTTTTCTACTCCTAAAAAAGTGGGAATGTATTCAAATCCTCCCCATGCATAATGCTGAACAGCGCCTTTGATCTTAAATAAAGCCAATTCAAAAATTTTCTTAAAGATATGGCAGCGCATAATGAACTGGGAAAACGGGGCGAAGATTTAGCAGCAGAATTTTTCAGGAAGAAGAATCATATCATCCTTAACCGCAACTGGCGTATGGGTAATCATGAAATTGACCTCATCACCATCCATAACAAAGTGCTGCATTTTATAGAGGTGAAAACCCGGTCGGCAAAAAAATTTGGCTTTCCTGAGGACAGTGTCAATAAAACCAAGTTCCGCTTCCTAAAATATGCTGCTTCCTCCTACCTGAATATACATGGAGGCTTTAACCAGATACAATTCGATATTCTTTCAATTAATATCGTGGGCGAAGAACATGAATGCTTTTTAATTGAAGATGTATTCTGGTAACTTATAATAGAACGCAGATGAACCAGTATCTTGCAGATTTTCGCCGATAGTTTCAATTTAATTGATAAATTTTCAGGGTAACACAATTGAACTTTCGCGAAAGAATCTGCGATTGTCCGGCTAATTTGCGCCATCTGCGTTCTATGTGATCATCTGCGTTCCATAAACCACAAAACCCTATTTTTGCTCCAACTGTTTATTATGAGAAATCTTATTGTTCTACTTGCCGCCATTTGTTTTTTTACTTCCTGCAGTAACAGTGGCGATGGCGCACAGACATTTTGCGATACTGCCTGCAGAAAAGATTCATTTCACTTCCGGGCAAATAATGAGTTGGAATCCATGGTTAGTATTGGCATGAAAGATTGTATAGCTGATACAATTGTATGGACACACCGCTACATGGACTTCAATCACCAGATGGCCATGAAAGATCTTGCTAAACAGGATGTAAGAATTCATGAAAGTGCTATTAAATGCGTTATACAGGATACAGTTCAGGCATGGCTTACCTTTAACGATTGCACTACAGGCAGGGGATTTTTATTTAAACTTCCTTTTGGAAAACAAACAGGTATTTCACAGATCACCGGCGCCCTGAATGATTTCGATCCCAAATTCTCTGTTGCCGAAAATTTAAGGGCTTATACCGACAGGGGTTCTGTATATGTTATTAATATTGAAACCGGCGGACAGGACCTCATGACCTTTGGTGAACAATATGATATAGACTTCAATAATATTCATGAAATAGTGGATTCGGTGAACATCACGCCTACCCGCATTTATGTGAAGTTGTTGAAAAACGGTAAAGAAGTGCCGCTGGAAAAAGCAATCAACCTTTAATATCTTCTTCTTTGTGGGAACCTTATAAAAAAGGATTCAAGGCCTACCTGCAGCTGGAAAAAGGACTTTCGGCAAACTCCATTGAAGCCTATCTAAACGACCTGGATAAGCTCACCTCCTTTCTCCTTGCCAAAGACCTGGATCGAAATCCTTCTGAAATTGTACTGGAGGATCTTCAGCAATTTATTCAATGGATTGCAGAACTGGGTATGACCTATTCTTCCCAGGCAAGAATCATTTCCGGCATCCGCACTTTTTATAAATATTGTTTACTGGAAGATATTGTTTCCAACGATCCTACCACCTTACTGGAAGCGCCGAAGTTAAAAAGACAACTTCCCGATATTTTAAGTTTTGAAGAAATTGAAAGCATCATTAATACTGTAGACCTAAGTACCGGTGAAGGTGTGCGCAACAAGGCTATTCTTGAAACCCTGTACAGTTGCGGGCTTCGCGTGAGCGAACTGGTTGAATTGAAATTATCGCAGTTATATTTTGATGTTGGGTTTGTGCGGGTAATTGGAAAGGGAAATAAAGAAAGACTGGTGCCAATTGGCAGCAGTGCCATGAAACATATCAAAATCTATAAAGAAAATGTTCGTACCCACATAACCATTCAGCCAGGTGAAGAAGACATTTTATTTTTGAACCGGCGCGGCAGGCGATTGTCGCGCGTGATGATCTTTTTAATAATTAAAGAGCTGGTGAAGCTGGCGGGAATTGAAAAAACCATTTCACCACATAGCTTCCGGCATTCCTTTGCCACACATTTGGTTGAAGGCGGTGCCGATTTAAGAGCAGTACAGGAAATGCTGGGTCATGAAAGCATCACCACCACCGAAATCTATACACATCTCGATCGTGAGTTCCTAAGAAAAACGCTGGAACGGTTTCATCCCGGGTTTAATTGATCAATTGAAAAATCAGCACTGATCTGCTCCATCTGCATTCCATAATCTAACTGGCTTTCCCAACATTTTTATTAATTTAGGCACTTGCAATTCCTCAAAGCAATACCATCCAACACGCCCGACTCCGAACTGGTAGCAGCCTATAAAAAAACAGGAGATAAGAACATTTTGGGTGAATTATATGCCCGCTACATGGACCTGGTATATGGTGTTTGCCTGAAATACTACAAGCAACCAGAGGATGCACAGGACAGCACCATCCTCATTTTCGAGGAGCTCTGCACCAAACTGTTAAAACATGATGTGGAGCATTTCAGGGCCTGGCTGCATACACTGGCAAAAAATCACTGCCTCATGCGCCTCAGGGCAGGAAAAAAGCATAAAACCGTAGATTTTGACGTTGCTCTTGTGCAATCGGAAGAAGAACTGCATCTGAACGGGGTTCTTGAAAAAGAAGAAAACTTTAAAATGCTTGCCCACTGTATGGATCAACTTGATAACGATCAAAAACAATCCATTGAACTTTTTTACCTTAAAGGCAAATGTTATAATGAAATTGCATCTTTAACGGGTTTGGAGTGGAATAAGGTGAGAAGTTATATTCAGAACGGGAAACGGAATCTGAAGATCTGTATGGACAAACAAAAGGCAAAATCTGTTTACAATAATGAGTGATCAACATACATATTCGTCTTTTAATGCTGCTGATTTTGAAAGATATCATTCCGGAAAAATGTCTTCCGCAGAAAGGCATGCTTTAGAAAAAGCCGCCCTGGAAGATCCTTTTCTTGCAGATGCCATAGAAGGATATGTATTTACCACCACACCTGCTGCCGACCTGGATGAGATCAGAAAAAGACTGGAAGGTGAAGAAGAAAAAGCCAGGGTAATTCCATTCTTCCGATCCAATAAATTCATGAGAGCTGCTGCTGTAATAATGGTATTGGCAGGTGCAGGATTTATGATCACGAGGTTTGCATTTCAACCCCAACAGGACATAGCATTAACAGATACAAAGCCAACGGTTGAAAATTCAGCTAAGGCTATTGACAGTACTTCGCTCGTAGCTTCGCCCACCATTTCGCTGGAAGAGGAAGCAATTGAAATGGACCAGGCGAACAGCAAGCCTTTAACTTATTCACACGAACCCCAGGCTCAAACCAGGGAAAAGAAGGAAGTTGCTGATGTTGATCCCCCACCTGTAGAAATCATGCAGGAAAGAATTGATAACAGGAATGCTGCATCTGCGAAACTGTCCAGAAACATGACAGCAGCAAAAGAAACAGCAGCTGTTATAGAAGCACAGGTTTCAAAGGATTCTATATCTCAATTGTTGCAAAGAGGGTTTACAAACGCCCGCGTAGTGCGAGGCGATTCCATTACAAATGTTACCATCGTTTTACAGGAATCGCCCAACAATGTTACCGAGGAAGTAGTTTTGAACAGGAATACAAACCGTATTGTTCCCAGGGCTAATATCATTATAGAAGAACCCGAACCTTTGCTGGGATGGGAGCACTATAACAGTTATGTGATGGGGAACCTTAAAGATCCCAGGGAATTGAAATCAAAGCCTGTTGAAGGCGAAGTTGAATTGAGTTTTGATGTGAACAATATTGGAGAACCGGTAAATATCAAAGTTGAGAAATCGCTCTGCTCCACCTGCGATGCTGAAGCCATTCGCCTTTTAAAAAATGGACCGAAGTGGAAAAAAACCCAGATGAAGAATGTGAGGGTGAGTATTTTGTTTTAGAGGTTAAGGGGTTTTTAGAGTGTTTAGGCGTTTAGGTGTTTAGGTGTTTAGGCGTTTAGGTGTTTAGGCGTTTAGGCGTTTAGGTGTTTAGGTGTTTAGAACGACCAATCTGCGATCATCTGCTCAACCTGCGTCATTTGCGTTCCATAATTCCATTGATTATTTCGTTGCGAGACCTTGGTGTTTCTAAACGGTTAAACAGAAGTATAAAAAAACAGGAACCTCAGTTCCTGTTTTCTAAACCTGCCTGCGGCAGGCAGGCGACTAAACGCCTAAAAACAATTACTTCAAATTAGCCAGCAATTTCTTATTCAATTCAATATAATCAGCGTTATTGAATTGGGTGGCTATGTCAAGAGATTTCTGAGCAGCTGTTCTTGCTTCTGCTTTCTTACCCAGTTTGGCAAGCGCATTTGCTTTTTGATGGTAAACCCAGAAAGCATTGGGGTTTTGTTCAATGGCCTTATCCATCCAGGTAACTGCCTGGTTAAGATCCCTGCCTGTTTCAACATAATACATGGCTGCCTGGAAATATGGACGGTTATCTTTATTCATGGCATTGTTGATCTGTGCCATCACTTTTCCATCAACATCAGTTTTAATAGGAACATTCACACCCACATCATCCCAGGCAATCTGAAGGTCGATCTGGTTTGAAGTTACATTGGCAAACTGCATCTGGAAAGTTTCATGCTTTTCTTCCAGTTCCTCAGCTTTAACTTTAATACGTGCGGCATCCATTTCCTGTTTGTAGGCGGCAGGACTCGTTACATCCAGTTGTTTTGAAAAGATTACGGTCCATTCGTCTTCACCCGGAATAGTAAGCAGGCCATATTTGCCGGGAGCCAGTTTGGTTCCTCCTACATTCACTGTATCGGAAAAATTTATGGTGGTGGCATTGTTGGCACCAGTACGCCAAACCTTATTATAAGGTACAAGGTCGCCAAATATCTTGCGGCCTCTCATACTGGGCCTTGAATAAGAAAGTTCTATACTTCCAATACCAAAATCCTGCTTAATGGTTTGTGCAGTACTTGGTTGTGGGGTTCTTATTTGCTGCGCTTCAGCAGCACTCAAAAGGAACATAAATGCCGAGCAGGCAATTAATTTTTTTAACATGGTTCTTATGATTTAGAACAAATGTAGGAAAGTTGGTGGAACCGGTAGTGGCGGAGGTAACTTGGGCCTGGAGTTTAGGTGTTTAGGAATTACATTAGGATGATTAACAGCAAAGGGCTCTAAGAATGCGCAAAGGAAGCGCAAAGGAGCGTATAGGCGCCATCTTCCGCAGGCAGGTTTAGTAAATCACGAATTGAGGATCCAGGATAATTTTAATTTTCGTTCATCCCTGTGTGTTTCCATAGGTCTCTTTTGCAGTTAAGCTTAATGATCTCACCTAAAGTAAATAAAAGAGAAATTATCTACCTCCTTATCATATTCTTAACCATCTGCAGCAACCAGGCAACAATTACAACACCCAAAGCACCAATAACATTCAGCCATAAGAATCCAATGGTGGAAGCACTGTTTAAAAAATTATAAACAGGTGTTGGTGTTATGCTTACCAGTCCAGGGAGCTTTGATGTTAGCCATGGCCAGATGGTAGATATGATGATATAGAATTCAACAAGCACCGCACCCCAGAAAATGGCATTCCCTTTTACATGCTTCATGTAAAATGCCACAAGGAATATTCCCAGAATAACACCATAGAACAATGAGCCCAGAACATTCACCGCTTCAATAAGACTTTGAGCCACCTGTCCGGCAAACTGCGCTACCACAATGCAAAACAATCCCCAGGCAAGTGTATACCATTTTGATATTTTGTATTCATCCATCGGTTTGTCATTATTCCTGAACCGCTGATGAAAATCAACCACTGTACTTGCCGCCAGTGAATTTAAAGCAGCAGCAATAGAGCCCCATGCTGCTAAAAATATAATGGCCACTAGCAATCCTTTCAATCCTGAAGGCAGGTATTCCTTTACAAATGAAAGAAAGACATAATTGGTATCATTGGTATCCCTGCTGCTCACCTGCACGCTGATCTTTTTGAAATCACTCCTGTACTCTTCTGATTGTTGTTGCAATTGCCTGATGCTATCGGTAAGTGAAATTTCCCTTGCCTCATCCCCTTTTCCCAAAATACCCGTGTATTCAAAAACCATATTGGTTTTCATGGCATTCACCGAATCCATTTTAGATTGCAGTACACCTACAGAATCTTTCATGGAAGATGTTGCTACCTCGCTCACCAGTGCACTGTTAAACGACAAGGGCGCATTGTTGAACTGGTAGAAAGAAAAAACAAGAACGCCTATCAGCAGAATAAAGAACTGCATGGGAATTTTAACCAGTCCGTTCATTAATAATCCTAACCTGCTTTCGCGGTTGTTCTGTGCCGTAAG
This sequence comes from Bacteroidota bacterium, assembly GCA_023429985.1. GTDB lineage: Bacteria > Bacteroidota > Bacteroidia > Chitinophagales > Chitinophagaceae > Flavisolibacter. The sequence continues at coordinate 27,536 of JAEZCV010000043.1, forward strand.
ATATCTTCCCACCTGCGACTGGTCGGTACCGAAATAGGAAAGTGCTAAAAAGAAACCGCCAATAATTCCACTCCAGATATTATACCTGTCCTTCCAGTTAAACCCATCTTCTGTTTGTCCGCCTGTAATTACATTCAGCTTGCCCAGCTTCCCTCCCACCTCCAGTGCATCGGTAAATCCAACCCCCGGCGGCAAAAGTTTTACTGCAGTATATGCCGCTAGAAACATCGCTGCAAAAATGATCACCAACTGCACCTGCTGCGTGTAGGCAACTGCTCTTGCACCTCCGCTTACAGTGTAAATTATAAGCAGTCCGCCCATTAATATATTGGTATAAAAGATCTCCCATCCAAACAGGGAAGAAAAGATAAGGGATGGTGCATAAATGGAAATGCCTGTAGATAATCCGCGTTGCAGGAGAAACAAGAATGATGTAAAAGTGCGTGTTTTATTATCAAACCTCTTTTCAAGGAATTCGTATGCAGTTACAACTTTTAATTTGTTGAAAATGGGAACAAAGGTTACACAAATCACTACCATGGCCAGTGGTAATCCAAAATAATATTGCACGAAACGCATTCCATCGGCATAGGCCTGTCCGGGCCCAGATAAGAATGTAATTGCACTGGCCTGTGTGCCCATGATGCTTAAGAGCACAAGATACCAGGGCAAACTTCGGTTGGAAAGAAAATAACCTTCAATGTTTTTGGAAGCACGGCTCCTGTATAAACCATAAATGATAATTCCTGAAAGAAGTACTGCAATTACAATCCAGTCTAAACTATTCATGAATAGGATTTGGTAAAGAAGTAAAACAATACGATCTGCAATACCAGGAACAGGATCACCATAATATACCATGCCGTCCATGAACGGAAGAGGGGTGGCTGGTTATTATTTTTCGGTTTATTATTCAATGCAGTTGAAATTATTAAATTTTATTTTGCATTTATCTTCTAAGCATACTGGAACTGAATAGCCCTAACAGAATTCCTATGATCAAACCAAAATGCACACGTTTTATAAAAATACCAATGATCAGTCCAACGGCTATCGCCAGTCCCCACGCAAGAGAAGCTCTTTTACTGTCAGGTTTTTTTTCCGTCATAATCCAGTTTTAAACTCAGTTATTTTCCCTTTTGATTCAATCCAATAAGGTTTGCCATTAATTTATAAGCTCCAGGTACTCCTGAAGGCAGCTGCCTGAAAAATACAATTCCTGTATAAGTAAAAAATCCTTTTCCGTATTGAGCTGTTATCAGGCTACCGTCATCGGCTTTTTCTCCAGGATCATTCATGCGGATTAATGGCTTGAAAGCAGCATCGAAACTGCCGGCATGGTAAACACTTCTTTCCTGCACCCAGCCATCAAAATCTTCCTTAACAATTTTATTGGGATAAATAAACACCTGGTGAGCCGGGTCAAGTAAAAATACCGGAGCCGATTCAACCGAAACCCTGGTTCTGCTGATATTAAAGTTATAAGGACCGATTTTAGCGCGCACCGGGCCAATCTGGTTGCTGGTATTGTATTGAACGATCATGTTGCCTCCGTTCTTTACATATTCCATTAATTTATCGTGATAATTATTCAACCATTCATTAGTGTTGTAGGCACGCACTCCGGTAATGATGGCATCAAACTGCTGCAAATTGTTATTGGAAAGTTCTTTTTCTCCCATCAATACCACTTCATAACCCATTTGCATTAAAGCCTCGGGAACTTTATCACCTGCACCTGTTATGTAGCCAATTTTCTTACCCACAGTTTTAAGATCCATTACGATGTAATCCTGCTTTGCAGGCATAAAATACCTGATCGAGGGAATGTGATCGTATTCTATTTGTTTGTAAGTATATGCTTTGGCGGAATTTGATGTTGAATATTTCTTATCAAAAATTGCAGGTCCTGCAATTTCATTCTGGCTTGAAACAATATCGAAAACAGCGTGATAATTTCCACGATAGTTTTTTGGTATTGCACCTGTTTTTACAATGCTGTTATTACCCGAATAGATCACCAGTGAATCCATTCGTCTGTGGGTTACATAATCAAACGACTGGTACATATTACCGGTTTCTTTAAATACCTGGGCTTGTCCGGATGTTTGAATGGTAAATGGAGGAATCACTGCAAATGGCTGGTAAACTTCACCACGAACCGGATCTGTATATTTATAACGAAGCGGTTTTTGAATGGTTATTGGTTTACCTTCTATTATCAATTGAAAAGAAACCTCCAGGGCCGGATCAACATCTGGCTGACCGATCTTATTCTGATCGCTCACATTAAAAGATCCGGCATCCATCGGCAGTTCCAGCCAATAGGGCTGGGTGATGGGAAAGTCATCATCTATAAAAATAGTAGGCTGGAAAACCTGGTTTACATTTTTTTTCAATACTACATCCGAAGTTGTACTGAAGCCAGGTAAATGGATAGCATCGAGGATTACATCAATACCGCTGCGGTTGTTGAGCATCACATTAAGTTTTACTGAATCGCCTGTTGCAACAGTGGGCTGGCTGGTATACGCATCGAGCCATATTCCCGAGGCCATTTCAATGAGCTGCACAACTTCTTTCATTTTCTGGCTGGCCCAGTATCCCTCTTCCATTTTTTGCAGTGCATTGTAAATGTTTACCAGTTGCGCGACAGATTTATGCGGCGCTTTAAAATCATAATCATCAATAGCTCTTTTTATCAGTGAAGCAACCTGTGTACCTCCTTTTACCTTACTCCATCCTGTGTTCAGGTCTTCAAAAAGATCATTTTTCGGTTGTGTGCCACCGGTAGTTTTAAAATATTCCATGGCTTCTCCCCTGTTCCTGGCTACACCAAATCCCTGGCTTTTATGCTGGCTCCTGCTGTCGGAAGCTATTTCGCCATAGCTTTTTCCTATCAGTGAATTAAATGCACCCACTTCAGTTCCAATGGCATCGGCGGGCGGCCTGCTGTTATTCCAGTTAAAGCTGTTCCAGGCAATTCTTTTTGCCTGCCATGGTTCAACATATTTTAATTGCTCGGGAAATTTTCTGGCATCGGCAGCAGCGGTAAAGGCTTCATTGGCAAGAATGGCTGAAGCAGTGTGATGACCATGCCCGCCCTCGCCTGTAACTGGGAAACGTGTAACAATAACATCGGGTTGAAATTTACGAATGACCCAGACCATATCTGCGAGTATCTTTTCTTTATTCCATTTCTCCAGGGTTTCTTCGGGGTTCTTGGAATAACCAAAATCAAAAGCGCGCGTAAAGAATTGTTCTGCTCCATCGATTCTTCTTGCTGCCAAAAGTTCCTGAGTTCTTATCAAGCCAAGGTCAACGCCCTGCTCATCGCCAATAAGGTTTTGCCCGCCATCGCCCCTGGTAACAGATAAATATCCTGTTCGGTATAATTTTTCGCTGGAATAATAGGACAGCAGTCTGGTGTTTTCATCATCTGGATGTGCGGCCACATATAAAACAGATCCCAGCACTTCCAGCTTTTTCAACTTTTGAAAGATGTCGGAAGAACTGTAATAAACCTGTGATGATGCCAACTGACAATAAACAAATGCAATTAATACTAAAAGAAACTTCTTCATCATTTATTCAAATAAAAAAGGGTGATGCGTTCACCCTTAACATTTATTATAAAAAATTATTGCCCTACCATGAAAACTGCGTTCGAAAACATCAGTTTACCGTTTTGCCAGAAACTTCTGAACAACACATTGTCGGTAAAATAAGTAATTGTTCCCCTGCCTATTTCCTGAACCCCAAAAAGCAATCCATCCTGCAGGCGCGACTGTAACCTTGAACCTACATATCCCGCCACCTGGTTGTCTTTTTTTATTACACCAACATTCCATCCACCATTCTTAATAAATTCATAAATGGCATCATCACTTTTTAGTGAATAGTAATAATTGGGGTACCCATATGCCAGCGGATGCGTGTTATCCAGTTCAACTTTAAAAATTGAACCGGGTGTAACATCTGGCAGAAATTCTCTTTCCCTGTTTTCATATGTTTTTAAAGCATCGTAACTGCTGCCTGTATCCACAACATCATCTTTCTTCGACTTAATGCTCCAGTCGAGTTTAGAAAATTGTGCAACAGCTCTTTCCAATGCAATTACATCACCGCCGCTGCTGATCCAGTTTCGGAAACTTTCTGCAGATGCTTTATCATTCAGGAACCTGTAATTACCTGATGGCAGAATTACCAGGTCGTAATCATTCCAATGAATATTCGCAGCATTATTATTATTAATAAGGGTTACAGGATAATCCAGTTCCTGGTCGAAGAAATGCCAGATCTCTCCTGCGCTTCCTGCTGATACACCTTCACCCGTTATTAAAGCAATTTTCTTCTTCCTTAATGTTCTTATACGATCACTCCCAAAATCAAATCCCATATCAACCATGCCCGATTGCACTGTGGCTAAATCAACGCCATGCTCATTGGCAAGTGCCCTAACCCTGTTCCAAAGGTCATCTACCTGCATATTACCATTGCGCATGATCACTACCGATCCACGTGCGAACTGCTGTCCGTTTGATTCAAAAGGAGCATCTGTAAGTCTTAACCTTATACCCTGTTGTAACAATTGCCCGGTAAGTTTTGCTGCATTCACTCCATTCCAACGTATTACATAAGCATAAGGCTCTGTTACCGGATTATTTACCTGTGCGGAAGTTAGCTTTGCCGAAGCATCAAGTTTCTGAACTGTTGCATAGGCTTTTAATCCGTATGCGTAAGGCAATGACCATGCAGTAATATCGTAAGTAAATGAATCAGCAAGTACTGATGTTGGTTCAAACAACACTTTTACGAGTGCACTTTTTGGCTGAATGGCAGGGATGATGATATCGGAAGATGAAATACTGAAGTTCTCCTCTCTTCCCGAATCATAATTATATCCTTTTGCATTTCCCTGCCTTCCGCTTCCGTATTTTATTTTGTTTTTATCCAGAAGTTCCAGCAATGCTTTGATTTCAGGTGCATCGGCCTGCTGGTATTTTATAACATAGGATTTATAATTTCCTATGCCGGCATTATTGGCATCATTAAAATATTTTTGAAATTCACTTACCAGTTTAGCGGCATTTTTAGATGAAGTTTCTATCGTGCTCATGGTAGTGGCAAGATGATGCGCAATCCTGTCTGTAAGTGTTAACGTATCTCCATCGGGAAGTGCAATTCCAAGTCCCCCCATTCCGTGGCCTGCCTGTTCATAGGTCATGCCAATTGAACCGCTGTAAATCGGGTAGGTATCACCGTAAGAAGGGTAAAACAGATCGAAGTACTGTCGTGTAAAATAAAGCCATCCTTCTTCATCAAATATCCTTGCATGGTTGCGGCCTATGGTAGTTTGAAAATCGCGCTGCCAGCGGGTGATCACTTCATGGTAAGGTTCTGCGGCGGGTGCAAAATAATAAGGTGCATCGTAATACTGTTCATGAAAATCAACATGCACATGTGGCATCCACTCGTGGTAGAGTCTCATGCGTTGTTCCGACTCTATTTGTGTTTGCCATGCCCAGTCGCGGTTGAGATCGAAATTATAATGATTGGTTCTACCATTGGGCCAGGGTTCATAACGCTCTCTGGCGTCCATTGAAGCATTATAATCTTTTCCAACAACAGAATTATACCAGTTCACATACCTGTCGCGGCCATCGGGATTTAAGCAGGGATCAATAATAATAACGGAATTCTGCAACCATTGATTAGCATTATTACCGGATGCACTTACCAGGTCATAGATTGCCTGCATGGACACTTCTGATGAAGAAGCCTCATTGCCATGAACATTGTAGCTTAACCAAATAATGGCAGGAGCATTTTGAACCTGGCCATTGCCGTTAAGCATTCCGGCCATTCTTAAATTATTCTGGCGGATATTTTCAAGGTTGGAAATATTGGCAGGAGAGGAAACATAAGCCACCATAAGAGGGCGGCCCTCATAAGTTTCACCATAATCCTGCAACTTCACTTTAGATGAAGCATTGCTGGCAACGTGCTTAAAATAATCAACAATTTTCCAATGCGGGGTAAAGCGTTCTCCTGTTTTATATCCTAAAAATTCTTCCGGTGATTGCAGCTGGCCAAAACCTGTTTTTAATAAGAACAGGCCTACCAGCAAACAAAAAATTCTTCTCATTCCTGAAATTTCGGGCAATTTAGCAACTATTAGCGGGTTGAAAAAAGTCCCGCCGAAGCGGGACTATTGTCGTCAGAAGGTTTAGGTAGATCTGAATTTAGCCGACAATGATTTTTGGTAAGGGAGGACTAAGATATTTTCTTTATAGCAAAACTGCAAGCGACTTCACTAAATTGCATTACTAACACAGTAGCACATATGAAAAAAATATTTCCTTTATTGTTTCTGATCTTTATTTCGTGTAATGGCTCCAAATCATTGTTTCAGAAAAATAACCTGGATCCTTATAAATATTCAACAAACAAAAAGATCAGTGTATCGAGGGGTGCTGTTGTTTCTGCCCATCCCCTGGCCAGCCAGGTTGGACTGGCTATTTTAAAAGAAGGAGGAAATGCTTTTGATGCGGCCATTGCCACCCAGCTGGCACTGGCAGTTGTTTATCCAGGAGCTGGAAATTTGGGAGGGGGTGGCTTTATGGTAGCCGTAATGAATGATGGAAATGCAGTTTCACTCGATTACCGCGAAAAGGCGCCCGCTGCAGCACATCGCGATATGTATCTGGATGAAAATGGCAACGTCATGGAAGGCAAATCGGTTAACGGGCATCTTGCCAGCGGTGTTCCGGGCACGGTTGCCGGCTTGTTTGAAACACATAAATATGCAAAACTTCCTTTTTCAAAACTGATAGAACCCGCAATTGAACTGGCAGAAAAAGGTTTTGCCATAACTGAAGCAGAAGCAACCAGCCTGAATCGGATTCAGGATGCATTGAAAAAATATAATACCATGACTTCTGCTTTTCATAATGAAAAGCCGTGGAAAGAAGGCGATATACTGGTACAAAAGGATCTTGGCGAAACATTAAAAAGAATAAAGGAAAATGGACAGAAAGGTTTTTATGAAGGGAGAACAGCAGAACTGGTTGAAGAGGAAATGAAAAGAGGTGGCGGCATCATTACCCAACAGGATATGAAGAATTACCAGGCAAAATGGAGAACGCCTCACTCTTTCGATTACCGCGGACACAAGATCATTTCAATGCCCTTACCCAGCAGCGGTGGCATATTGTTAAACCAGATGCTGAAAATGCTGGAGCCTATGGATCTTGCAAAGATGGGTTTTCATTCACCTCAGGCCGTGCAGCTTATGATAGAGGTGGAAAGACGCGCTTATGCCGACAGGGCCGAGTACATGGGTGATGCTGATTTTTATAATGCACCCGTTGTAGCAATAACAGAGGAAAATTACCTGAAAGAAAGAATGCAGGATTTCATTCCCGGAAAAGCAGGCAGCAGTGAAATAACCAAACCCGGAATGGTTGACATTTCTGAAGAAACAACCCATTTAAGTGTTACGGATAATTATGGAAATGCTGTTGCCGTTACCACTACCTTAAACAATGGGTATGGAAGTAAAACAGTAGTGGGCGGTGCCGGATTTTTATTGAATGATGAAATGGATGATTTCAGTGTTAAACCCGGCGTTCCTAATATTTATGGAGCTGTTGGCGGCGAAGCCAACGCCATTGTTCCCGGAAAGCGTATGTTAAGTTCTATGACACCAACCATTGTTTTGAAAAATAATAAACCTTACCTGGTTGTAGGCACTCCGGGGGGTACAACCATTCCCACCTCGGTTTTCCAAACTATAGTAAACATTTTGGATTTTGGAATGAATGCGGAAGACGCCGTAAACAAACCAAAATTTCATCATCAATGGTTGCCGGACAGGGTTGATGTAGAAAGAGATTTTCCTTCTTCGTTATCGTCAGCACTTACTGGTATGGGGTATAAAATAAACCCCCGTTCACCCATAGGAAGAACCGAGGTAATACTTATTAAACCGAATGGAAGCATGGAAGCTGTTGCCGATAAAAGAGGCGATGACAGCGCAGCAGGCTATTGATTAATGAATTTTTATGGCATGGCCTGATTCTTTTACTTTTACCGCGTATGAAAAATCGGGTTTTGATTCTTTTGCTGGCATTTGCCATTCCTTTTATTGTTAACAGCCAGGTAAGAACAGCTGTTTTTGGAGGCGGACAGTTAACATCTGCTAAATATTTAATTGAAGATCGCGAACAATCCACCCATTCTAAACCCGGGTTTATGCTGGGCGCCGGCCTGAAAGTGCCTTTTGAAAACAAGCTCAGTTTTTTTCCAGCGGTTTATTATAGTTTAAAAGGCTATAAAGTAGATTTTAATGCCCAGGCCTTCCCGCCTGCTAAAAATGCATTGAACAACAATACAACTATTCATTCAATAGAGATTGCTCCGCTGTTGCAATTTGATTTTTCTAAAAATCCTTCCCATTTTTTCTTCAGGCTGGGACCTTCCATAGATGTTGTAATGTCGGGGAAAGAGTCGTTCGACACTCTTAACACTATGGGCGCACGGGAAACGGTTAACAGG
>JAEZCV010000074.1 GCA_023429985.1 Bacteroidota bacterium
TCCGGTAAAAAAAGTACTTTTGCTCATGTTTAGTTGTTGTGTTGTAACTCCAAACTAAACAAAAAAGGGGAAGTCTTCGAACTTCCCTTTTCCTTTTATTTAATTAACTTTCCCCGGACAACAGTGATTCACCATTCACCATTCCTAAGTACATTTGCCCCGATAATAAAAAATTATGGTTGATGTAATACTCGGATTGCAATGGGGCGATGAAGGCAAAGGAAAGATCGTTGATTATTTTGCTAAGAACTACGATGTAATTGCCCGCTTCCAGGGTGGTCCCAATGCCGGTCACACGCTTTATGTTGGAGAAGAAAATAAAAAGATCGTTTTACACCAGATACCTTCGGGTGTGTTTCACCAGGGAACGGTAAACCTTATTGGGAATGGTGTTGTACTTGATCCCGTAACACTCCGTAGGGAATGCGACACCGTTGCCGGCTTTGGTGTGGATCTGAAAAAAAATCTTTTCATTTCCGAACGTACCCATGTTATCCTGCCCACCCACAGAGCTTTAGATAAGGCTGCCGAACTTTCAAAAGGTAACGATAAAATCGGGTCTACCTTAAAAGGTATTGGACCTGCCTACATGGATAAAACCGGGAGAAATGGCATACGTGTTGGCGACCTCCTTCATAAAAATTTCACCACCAACTATATCAGGCTCAGGTTAAAGCACCAGAAGCTGCTGGATAATTATAATTTCAATGAAGATATTTCGGCCTGGGAAGAAGAATTCTTCGAGGCAGTGGAATTTCTTCGCACATTGAATATTGTAAACGGTGAATATTTCATCAACGAAAAAATGCAGGCGGGCAAAAAAGTGCTGGCTGAAGGTGCCCAGGGAAGCATGCTGGATATTGATTTTGGAACTTTTCCATTTGTTACTTCTTCCAATACCATTTCTGCAGGTGTTTGTAACGGATTGGGTATTGCTCCGCAAAAAATAAAGGAAGTAATTGGAGTGAGCAAGGCTTACTGTACACGCGTAGGCAGTGGACCATTTCCAACCGAACTGGAAGACGAAACTGGCGATTTGCTAAGAAAAACAGGTAATGAATTTGGGGCCACCACGGGCAGGCCTCGCCGTTGCGGATGGATGGACCTGGTAGCGCTCGATTATGCATGTATGCTTAATGGTGTTACCCAGATTGTAATGACCAAGGCCGATGTGCTGGATGCATTTGAAGAATTAAAGATCTGTACATCTTACGAGGTAAATGGAAAGGAAATGAAACAGATCCCATTCCAGATGACGCATTCAAAAATTAATCCTCTTTACAAATCTTTCAAAGGCTGGAATACCCTCACATCTTCGGTGCGCGAAGCAAATGCCCTGCCCCAGGAAATGAAAAGCTATATTGAATTTATTAATAATAACCTCCAGGCTAAAGTTTGTTATATTTCCAATGGTCCTAACCGCGACCAGATAGTTAAAACATGCTGATAAAATATTTTTTTCAAAATTTGGCAATGTAAAATCTAAGGCTAAATTTTACAGCGATAATCCAACTTAAATATGGCAGTAATAATTGCAGAGGAATCCACCTCAGAAGTTTTAGAAAATACCATCCTTGCCCAGGCAAAAGGGCGTTCGTCGAAATCAAAACCCAAAGATGACGACGAAGATGATGATGACGATGCTCCTAAGAAAAAGGGAAAGTCGAAAAATGATGATGACGATGATGAAGATGAAGATGATGATGTAGAAGGTGATGATGATGACTGGGATCCGGATTTTGAAGAATTCGACCTTCCTAAATCCAGAAAAGGAAAGGCTGATAAAGAAGAGGAAGAAGAAGATTTTAAAGTGGAAGCCGATGATGATTTCAGCGATCTTTTAGATGACAGTGGCTTTGATGATGATGAAGAAGATGATTTTTAATTATTTTGTTTACACTGCATAAAAAATCATACAGCATCCCCAATGCGGATGCATTTAAAGAAAAAATGTTGGGCTGGGCAAACCGGTTCAACATTTTTCTTTTTCTGGATCATAATCATTACCCTCAACCTGCTACATACGGTTTTGAATGGGTACTGGCCGTTGCGGGTGAACATGGTTTCATACAATCTATAGATCAAACAAAGAATCTTCAGCATCCTGGCTGGCTTTTCGGTCATCTTTCCTACGAACTAAAAGAAGATCTGCATGGTTTGTTCGCTTATAAAACAAATCGGGTAGGCTTTCCCAGGATCTTTTTCTTTTCGCCTTCCATAATTATTTTTTTCAAAAATGATGAACTGCAGGTGGAAGCCGAAGACCCGGATCTGATATTCGATGCAATCAATAGTTTTGATTCTTTTTCACTTCCATCTTCTGCGGTGCAATTTACCGCCCGGCTTAGCCGCGAGGAATATATCAACAAGATTCAAAAACTGCAACAACATATTCAGCGTGGAGATTGTTATGAGATCAATTTCTGCCAGGAGTTTTACGCAGAAGGAATCATCGATCCGGTAAAAGTTTTTCTGGATCTTTCAAAAATTTCTCCCAATCCCTTTGCTGCATTTTATAAGCTGAACGAACAGTTTCTTATTTGCGCCAGCCCGGAAAGATTCCTGCGCAAGCACCAAAACCGGTTAATTACACAACCCATAAAAGGAACAGCCCCACGCGATTTGAAAGATGCAGGAACTGACGAGAAGCTAAAGAAAGAGTTAAGAGAAAGTGCAAAAGAACAATCTGAAAATGTAATGATCGTTGACCTCATGCGCAACGATCTTTCCATGGTTTGTAAACCGAGTACGGTTATAGTGGATGAATTGTTTGGAATATATTCTTTTCCGCAGGTGCACCAGATGATCTCCACTGTTAGTGGTGAATTAAAAGAGGGTGTTGATCTTTATTCTATACTTAAATCCACTTTCCCTATGGGCTCCATGACAGGAGCGCCTAAGAGAAGGGTAATGGAGCTGGTGGATGAATTTGAAGATCAGCAAAGAGGAATTTTTTCCGGTTCGGTAGGATATATCGATCCGGAAGGAAATTTTGATTTCAATGTGGTTATCCGAAGCATCATGTACAATGCCAGGGATAATTACATTTCTTACCAGGTGGGTTCGGGAATTACTTTTTACAGCGATCCTGAAAAAGAGTGGGAAGAATGTATTTTAAAAGCAGAGGCCATAAAAAAAGTGCTGAACATTTCTGATCAGCACTTATAAATAATGCGATTGAATTATTTCGATCGACCGGCTGTACTTAACATGAGCGTTACCGATTGCTGAAGTATCTCTGGCTTTTTTGCCAGGAATGTTTCCAGCTTTTCATTTGGTATGCGCAGGTCGTAGTTTCCTTTAGAAGAGATCTTCTTGTCGAAATTTGGATTCAGTGAATTAAATTCAGTGATCTCCAGTCCAAGATTACTCGCCACTACCGTTGCTGCATATTTACCACTGATATTTACAACAGTAACTAAAGAATCGGCAACCGGTGTAGCGGAAATTCCTAACAACTTTTCAGTTTCCTTCCTGGTTAGTGTGGTCATGCCACCGGTGCCTTCCATTATATAATGGGTGGCAATGAATTTCTTCACATGATTCCTGGTTTCTGTAGGCAGGTACTGCTGCATGTCCCAGAAATTACGGCTGTTACTTTTTTTAATGGCTTTGTTTACATTACCGGGACCGGTATTATAAGCTGCGATTACCAAAAGCCAGTCGCCATAGATACTATACAATTGTGTAAGGTATTTGGCTGCTGCATTCGTACTCTTTGTGAAATCTTTCCTGTCGTCCCTGTACTTTGTAACCGTTAAGCCCAGGCCTCTTGCAGTGGCGGGCATAAATTGCCATGGACCAACTGCACCTGCCCATGATCTGGCTGAAGGTTTAAGATCAGATTCAATAACAGAAAGGTATTTCATTTCAACCGGGAGACCGTGCTTGGTAAGAACGGTGTTCATCATGTCGAAATAAGGCTTGCCCCAGTTCTTCATTTCCATTAAACGGCTTTTGTTTTCCAACATATAGTCTTCAACAAAACTGATTGCTTTTGGATTGAGGCGATGTGTATTGATGCCCTCTACTTCTTCAGATTCAAACAAATTTTTAAATCCTAGTTTGGGGTCGGTGTTAGTTTTGGATGCAGAGTCAGTGTAGTAACTCTCGTTCACGATTTCCTTGGAAGGAAAGGTGGCACCACGGCTTTGAATAGTCAGACTTATCAGGCTGGTGGCTAACAATAAAAGTTTGTTCATCACAAATTTTTAAAGGGTTAATCAAATCACTCAAATTCTTACTCTCTTCTATTGTTGCATCAGTTGATGCGAAAAGCGTAGCAAAGATACCTCATTCTGTTGACCTGAGGCAATCTGAAGTCCTAAACTAAGGTTATTGGATTGTTTAAAAACTGGTAAAGAAATGGCTGGAATACCGCAGAGATTGGCGAGAACAGTAAAGATATCGCCCATGTAAATTGCCAGCGCATCCTTATCTAATTCGGCGATTTTTGGCGCCAATTGAGGAGAAACAGGAGAAATAATAAAATCTAAATCATTGAATATCAGTTCGATATGATCTTTTATAAGAGTTCTTGCTTTCTGGGCTTTTTTAAAATAGGCATCGGCATATCCTGCACTTAATACAAAGCTGCCCAGCATAATACGCTTTTTTACTTCCTTACCGAACCCTGCAGATCTATTCGATTTGTAAAAATCGGCAAGGTCTTGGTTTGGCCGGGCCTTACCATTTCCATACCGAACGCCATCGTATCGTGCCAGGTTGGAAGATGCTTCCGCTGTAGTTAAAATATAGTAGGTGGGAATAATGTATTCGGTGTAAGGAAAATCAGCTTCAATTAATTGATGTCCCTGCATTTTCAATTCATCAATAAAATTTTTCATTGACGATTTTATTAAGGGGTCCACTGAAGCATGATCATTCCAGGAAGGAAAAAATCCGATCCTGAATTTTTTATTTTCTTCTTTTAAATTGAAAGAAATCTTTTCCTGTATTAGGGTACTGTCAAATGCATCAGGTCCGGAAATGACATCAAGTATGATAGCTGCATCTTTCACATTTTTTGAAAGTATGCCTACCTGGTCGAATGAGGAAGCATAGGCGATCAATCCATAACGGGATATTCTTCCATAAGATGGTTTATATCCCACAACACCACAATGGCTTGCAGGTAAACGCACCGAACCTCCGGTATCGCTTCCCAATGATGCCATGCATAATCCTGCTGCCACTGCAGCAGCGCTTCCACCAGAAGAACCACCGGCAACTCTTTCATGATCCAGGGGATTTAATACAGGGCCAAACGGGGAGTTTTCATTGGTGGAACCCATACCAAATTCATCGCAGTTTTGTCTGCCAATAATAATGGCACCTTCTTCCAGCAATCTTTCAACTGCTGTAGCCGAATAAAGAGAAGTAAATCCGTTCAGAATTTTTGATGCGGCAGTAACCTGGTGATCTTTATAACAGATATTATCTTTCAATCCAATGACAACACCATGCAGACTTCCTTTTTTATCTGCAGCATCCAGCCTAAGGGCACGATCTATTGCTTCCGCCTCATACACTTCTAAGAATGCATTCAGCTTTTTATTGGAATGAATGGCATGAAGATAATGCTGTACTGCCTCAAGGCAGGTGGTATCACCCGCGCTTAGATCCTGCTGGTATTCTTCAATGGAAGAAAATCGGAACAATGTTCATTCAGGATTGAGAGGAAGAAGGTGTGGTTGTAGTAGAAGTAGTTTTCGTACGTTCCTTATCATTGATTCCTTCTTCAATTTCCTTGCGCACATTGGTTTTGGCATCATTGAATTCCCTGATACCACGACCCAGGCCGCGCATCAGCTCAGGAATTTTTCTTCCACCAAATAAGAGCAATACGATAAGAAGAATGATCAGAATTTCATTAAAACCTATAGGACCCATAAAATGGATTTATTATGATTAGAATGCAAAGGTATGGAAAAGCATTATCCCTTTTAAGGATTCGGGTTAAATAAAAACGTCCCGCAATGCGGGACGCTTAAAAATATATTACCAGAATTATTTGGCAGTTTCAACCGCTCTTTTCTTTTCCTGGATCCTTGCACTTTTACCACTACGCTCACGCTGGTAGAACAGTTTAGCACGACGAACACGGCCGGCCTTGTTCAGTACAATTGAATCAATGTTTGGAGAAAGGAAGGGGAAAAGCCTTTCAACACCTACACCATCAGAGATCTTGCGAACGGTAAAGGTAGCAGTAGCGCCTTCACCCTGCTTTTTGATCACGTCTCCACGGAACGACTGGATCCTTTCTTTGTTTCCTTCAATAATTTTATAATTAACAGTGATATTATCACCTGCTTTAAACTTAGGGAATTCTTTTT
>JAEZCV010000090.1 GCA_023429985.1 Bacteroidota bacterium
CGCCTAAACGACTAAACGCCCAAACACCTAAACGCCTAAACACCTAAACGCCTAAACGCCTAAACGCCTACACAACTAAACCCCACTTCCCCCACTAAACCAGAATTCATAGATTTGCCCCAAATTCCCACTATGGCAGTGAATTCAGTAAGAAAATATGATGCAATAAAATATAAAACGCCTACAGGCACAAAACTAAATTGTAAAGGATGGATACAGGAAGCAGCGCTTCGCATGTTGCTCAACAATCTCGACCCCGAAGTGGCTGAAAGACCAGATGACCTGATCGTATATGGTGGTCGCGGTAAGGCGGCCCGCAATTTTGAAGCACTGGATCATATCATTGCTGCATTGAAGATGCTGGAGAATGATGAATCATTACTGGTACAAAGTGGAAAGCCTGTTGGCATTCTCAAAACGCATAAAGATGCACCACGCGTGCTTATTTCCAACTCTCAACTGGTTCCTAACTGGGCCAACTGGAAGCATTTTGAAGAACTGGAAAAGAAAGGTTTGATGATGTATGGACAAATGACCGCGGGCAGCTGGATCTATATAGGTTCGCAGGGTATTGTGCAGGGTACTTATGAAACCTATGCAGCAGCAGCCGACAAACATTTCAATGGAAGTTTAAAAGGAACCATAAATGTTACAGCAGGTTTAGGCGGAATGGGAGGCGCCCAGCCACTTGCCATTACTATGAACGAAGGTGTGGCCCTGGTTGCGGAAGTAGAAGAATGGAGAATAGACAAAAGACTTGAAACCAAATACCTCGACGAGAAATTAACTGATATTGATGCTGCTATTGACAGGGCAATGGAAGCTAAAAACAAGGGTGAAGCCCTTTCCATTGGTGTGCTATGCAATGCAGTTCATTTGCTGGAAAGGCTGATAGAAAGAAAGATCATACCCGATACACTTACCGATCAAACCTCCGCACACGATCCATTGATTGGCTACTGGCCGCATGAGATTTCTTACGAACAGGCAAAGGTGTTGCGTGAAGAAAATCCCGATCAATACCTGCAATATGCCTACAGCAGCATGAGGAAACATGTGGAGCTGATGATTGATCTGCAATCGCGTGGAGCAGTAACGTTTGATTATGGGAACAATATCCGTGCAAGGGCTAAAGAAAATGGTTTAGAAAATGCATTTGATTTTCCTGGTTTTGTTCCTGCCTACATACGTCCCTTATTTTGCGAAGGAAAGGGGCCGTTCAGGTGGGCTGCACTCAGCGGCGATCCAGCCGATATTGCGGTAACAGATGAATTGATCGCGGGAATGTTTCCCGAAAACAAATCATTGCAACGCTGGTTAAAACTGGCTAAGGAAAGAATTGCATTCCAGGGACTACCTGCCAGGATATGCTGGCTTGGCCAGGGTGAAAGGGAAAAAGCAGGACTTGCCTTTAATGAACTGGTAAGAACCGGTAAAGTAAAGGCGCCCATTGTTATTGGCCGCGACCACCTGGATACAGGATCTGTTGCTTCACCTAACCGCGAAACCGAAGCTATGGCCGATGGCAGCGATGCCGTTGCCGACTGGCCCATTTTAAATGCTTTGGTAAATACGGCAGGCGGTGCCAGCTGGGTAAGTCTGCACCACGGCGGGGGCGTAGGCATGGGTTTTTCCATCCATGCAGGAATGGTGATTGTTGCCGATGGCAGCAGCGATGCTGCAGAAAGACTGAAAAGAGTATTAAGAAACGATCCGGGAATGGGTGTGATACGCCATGCCGATGCAGGTTATGAAAAGGCAAAGCAAACTGCCAAAGAACATGGCCTTGATTTTTTTATGGATAATAATTAATGTGTTAGGTCCTCATAATTAATATTTTGAATTAAAAACTTGCAATCAGCAGGAATTCATTTTATTTTTCCTGCCGGATATCCTTTAAACTTATTTGTTGCAGAAAGGTCTCTTTTCCCAGCAAATAAAATAAAAACCAATTTATGCAAAACTCAATGCGCCTTTTGGCCTTTCTTTCCTTTAGCTTACTCATTACCGTTAGTTCCTGTAAAAAAGACGATGTACCGCCAACGAATGAACCCGATCCTGCAACCGATCATCTGGCCATTCATACGCAGGACCAGGCACGAGTATCGGAAGATATGGATGCCATCACCAATGAAATTAATGTTGCGGTAGAAGGAAATACTTTCTTCAGTGGCAAACAACAGCAAACCAATGTTATATGCGGAGCCACCACAACTGTGGATACTTCAGGGGCCACCAAAAGCATCACTATAACCTATAATGGAAATAATTGCGCTAATACGCATCATCGCCAGGGCACTGTGGTTTTATCCATGCCTTCGAATGTTCAATGGAAACAGGCAGGAGCTGTTATTACGGTGAGTTATAATAATCTAACTATTAAAAAGCTTTCAAATAATAAATCAATTACTATTAGCGGAAGTCACCAGTTTACAAATGTGAGCGGTGGTTTAATGTACCAGCTTCCCACCATGAATGAGATCATTCACACCATCAGCAGCAATAACATGGTGATCAGCTTTAACGACAGCACGCAGCGCACCTGGAATGTGGCAAGGAAAAGAACCTATACCTATAATAACGGCATAAAAGCTTCTATAACCGGTACGCACACCATTAACAATATGAATGGGGTGGCCGAATGGGGTACAGATCGATTTGGACATCCATTTGTTTCGGCCATTACACAGCCATTGGTAATTAAACAGGATTGTAATTTTCGTTTAACCGGAGGTGAGATCAAACACAAAAGATTAAATACCGAAGCGGTGGTAACATTTGGATTGAATGCCAACGGACAACCAACAGGATGTCCCGGTGCTGCACCTTATTACTATAAACTGGTTTGGACCGGCCCAAATAACAATACACACACAGTAATTCATCCTTATTAAAATACAGCCCCGGGAAACCGGGGTTTTTTATTTATTGGAACTAATACGCTAATGCAGGGTAAATATGTAGTTCATGCTTATCGGCTACCCAAATACTGGTCTGATTTTTATGCTCTATAACCGATAAGGCCGATTATGAGCAGACTGATCATTATTTCTAACAGGTTACCATTTACTATAGATAAATCACACGCAGGGTCCAGGCTTCGTCAAAGTTCCGGCGGCCTTGTATCTGCACTAAAGAGTTATTTTGAGAAAGAATCGGGCAAAGAAGCTTTTACGGACAGAATATGGATAGGAAGTATGGACAGCAGCAGGCAGGAATGGGAAAATGCCCGTGCTGCAGAGGCTATTCCTGATACTTTTTCGATCGTTCCTGTTTTTCCGGAGGCACAAGATTATGAAAATTATTACAATGGATTTTCTAATTCAACACTGTGGCCTCTTTTCCACTATTTCCCTTCATTGGTAGAAAACAGTAAAGAGTTTTATGATGCATATAAAAGGATCAATCACGAATTTGCCGATGTAGTTTTAAATGTAGTAGAACCTGGTGATGTAATATGGATACATGATTACCAGTTAATGCTGCTGCCCAATATGCTTCGGGAAAGATTACCTAATGCCTCCATTGGTTTCTTTCTTCATATTCCTTTTCCATCTTATGAACTTATTAGAATGTTACCCACCCAGCAGAAAAAAGAACTGGTACATGGAATGCTGGGCGCCGATCTTATCGGTTTTCATACACATGAATATGTACAGCATTTCATTCAGTCGGCAAAGATGATCGTGGATGCAGAAAGCCAGTTCAATAATATCTCTTATAAAAACAGGCTTATTAAAACCGACCTGTTTCCTATTGGTATTGATTACCAGAAATACAGGGATGCCTGCACGGATGATACGGTAGTAGCTATGGCCACAAAACTGGAAGAAACATTTTTCAACCAGAAACTCGTATTCAGCGTAGACCGTTTGGATTATACAAAAGGACTGGACTTCAGGCTTGATGGCATTGAAACATTGCTGGAGCAATACCCTGAATGGAGAGAGAAAGTGACATTTATTTTAAATGTTGTTCCTTCGAGGGATGCTATCCAGACTTACAGTGAAAGAAAAAGCCTGATTGAAGAAAAAGTAAGTACAATTAATGGAAGGTTTTCAACCCTTCACTGGCAACCGGTGATTTACCGCTACAATCACCTGGAATTTGAAGAACTGTGTGCCTTATATCAGGTGGCCGATGTTGGACTGATAACACCATTGCGCGATGGAATGAACCTGGTGGCCAAAGAATACGTGGCCAGTTGCATAGATAAAGGTGTGCTGGTATTAAGTGAACTTACCGGTGCTGCCAACGAATTGAATGAGGCTTTGCTGGTAATACCTACAGATCGTGAGGAGGTAGCATCTGCATTGAATGATGCCCTGAATATGCCTTTAATGGAACAGCGTTCCAGGTTGTCGTATATGCAAAGAAGGATTTCTAATTACAATGTTTTTAAATGGATCAACGAATATTTGAATTGTCTTATGGAAACTAAAAAAGAACAGGAAACGCTTAAGGTAAATGTATTAAGGCCGGAAGTAATGGAGAAAATGCTTACTGATTTTTCCAGGGCAGAAATGCGTTGCATCCTTCTCGATTATGATGGCACGCTTGCGCCTTACCAGAAACTACCTTCACTTGCGTCGCCATCACTGGAACTCATTGAGTTGTTGAATGATTTTACTGAAGATGCCTCCAATGAAGTGATCATCATCAGTGGCCGTGATGCATCAACACTTGAGCAATGGCTCGGACATCTCCCTTTAACTCTTGTAGCCGAACACGGTGCCAGTATTAAAAAGAAACAGGAGGGATGGAAGGAACTGGTAACTATTAATGGTGAATGGAAAGCGCAGGTAAAACCTTTGATGGAATTGTTTGTTGACCGATGCGCAGGATCTTTTATTGAAGAAAAGAAAAGCACGCTGGCCTGGCATTACAGAAATACGCACCCTGAGATGGGGTTTGGCCGTTCACGCGAACTGATGAATAGTTTAATTCAGCTCACTACCAATACTTCTTTGCAGGTTGTAGATGGTAACAAAGTGCTGGAGGTAAGAATGGTAGGTGTTGATAAGGGGATATCGGCCATGAATATATTATATGAATTAAGACCTGATTTTATTATGTGCCTTGGCGATGATACAACTGACGAGGATATGTTCAGGTCATTAAGAGATAAAGGATATACAATTAAAGTAGGCAGAGGAAGTACGGCTGCAGAATATACTATTATGTCGCAACCCGAAGTATATCCATTTTTGAAAAAATTTGTTGCCCCCGTGAAACAGGAAAGCTATGGCTAATCATAAATATGAAATGGGCGTAATAGGCAACTGCTCATTCATTGGCTATATTGACCTGGATGCTGATGTGAAATGGTTATGCATGCCCCGCTTCGACAGCAGTTTTCTTTTTGGTTCTTTACTTGATGAAGAAAAGGGCGGCCATTTTTTTATTAAACCATCTACGCCGGGATATACTTCAAAACAATATTACATTCCCAATACCAATGTGCTGGTTACCGAATTCGATGCAAATGACGGCAGGTTTCGTGTGTACGATTTTGCACCGCGCATGACCGAACACGATAGAGGCTTTAAGCCGGTGATGATGATGCGCAAGATTGAACTTTTGCAGGGCGATCCCAGTATAGTGGTTGTATGTGACCCGCGCGGTGATTATGGCAATCTTACTCCCGAATTTGTTATTGGCAGCAATCATATTGGTTTCAATGGCATTGGCAAGCATGCAAGAATTACAACCGATATTTCACTGAATTATATAATTGAACAAAGACCCTTTGTATTGGGGCAGGACAGGTATATAGTTCTTTCGTACGGAGAGCCATTTGAAATGCCATTGAAAGAAACGGTGGAGGAATTTATGGGTTCAACCATTGTGTACTGGCAAAACTGGATCAAAGGTTCTTACATTCCCAATATTTACCAGGAAGAAGTGATACGGTCGGCTCTTGTTCTTAAACTGCACCAGTATGAAGATACCGGGGGTATCATTGCATCGGGCACTACAAGTTTGCCCGAATACCACGACAGCACCCGCAACTGGGATTACCGCTATTGCTGGTTCAGAGATGCCTATTATACATTAAAAGCATTCAATCACCTGGGACATTTTGATGAACTGGAAAAGTATTTTGATTATATACAAAACATCATTCGCAATAGTTCCGACAGCCTGCAGCCTCTCTATTCGATAACTGGTAAAAAAGACCTGGCTGAAAAAGAACTCGACCTGGCAGGATATAAAAACAATAAACCGGTGCGTATAGGCAACGCTGCCTTTGAGCAGGTACAGAACGATGTATATGGGCAGGTGCTGGTAAGTTTATTGCCACTGTATGTTGATAAGAGACTGACATTTCCCCGGAAGAACAGTTATAATAAGATCATTCCCTGGCTGCTGGAGAAGATCAGTTTGAA
The DNA here is from genome assembly GCA_023429985.1 of Bacteroidota bacterium. Taxonomy (GTDB): domain Bacteria; phylum Bacteroidota; class Bacteroidia; order Chitinophagales; family Chitinophagaceae; genus Flavisolibacter. The sequence goes on from JAEZCV010000090.1 coordinate 6,390, forward strand.
TATGCATGCGGAAGATAACGGCCTTTGGGAATTCAGGAACAACACTTTTTTATTCAGTTATACTATGCTGTTTCACTGGGCAGGTGCCAATGCAGCCTATAAAATAGGTAAGGAGTTTGAGGATGAAGAAGTGATGAAAAAAGCCCTGGCACTTCGTGATGAAGCGGCAGCTAATCTTGAAAAATGCTGGGATCCATTAAGAGAAGTATTTACACAGGCCATTGATTCACCCAACCTCGATGCCAGCACCCTGATGATGATCACCATGAACTTTCTAGAACATGATGATCCAAAAGCAAAGAAACATATCGAGGCTTTGGAAAAAGAACTGAAAGCTGAACATGGATTGTTTTATCGCTATAAACATTACGATGACTTTGGCGTGCCCGAATCTACTTTCCTGGTTTGTGCATTCTGGTATATAGATGCGCTTGCCTGTGTTGGCAGAACGGAAGATGCTAAAAAATATCTAGATGAAATATTGAAGTTCAGTAATCACCTTGGATTATTTAGTGAAGATGTTTCTGTAGATGGATCGCAGTGGGGTAATTTCCCGCAAACCTACAGTCATGTAGGTTTGATCAACGCCGTTTACAGGATATCGAGGAAAATGGATACGGCAGATTTTCTTTAGTTTTATTATTATGAGCAGGTTGATAACAAATATTAAGACGCTGGTAAATACAAGAGAAAATTCAAACGTTTTAAGAGGAGGGGAGTTAAATCA
>JAEZCV010000114.1 GCA_023429985.1 Bacteroidota bacterium
TTGCACGACAACCCTCAGCTGGCCGATGAGATTGAATTGAAGATCCGGGAAAAGATCAAGGAACTGCAGAACGCATAAAATAATAAAAACCCGTTTCGGTGAAAACGGGTTTTTTGGTTCGCGCAAGATCCGGTGTTTTTCGATAGGCAAAAAGATAGGTTCTTCACTTTTTGGACTTATACGAGGCTAGTGGCTTTTTTGATTCTTCACGGTATAGGATGATTATGGAAAATTGGATAAACTTTTCAATGGATTGGTATAACCTCTGTTTCAAATAATCTGCCATATATGTATTACATTAATAACCAACAATTTACAAAAAGTATACATTGATTTTTTCACAGCCCCGTGCCTTTATTCGCTTTTTTTGCCTGAATCCTGATTTTCATTATGTCTTTTACCCTTCATGCACCATATAAGCCAGCCGGAGACCAGCCTGCCGCCATTGAGCAGCTCACCCGGGGTTTGTTGGAAGGAGAAAAGCACCAGGTTCTATTAGGTGTAACCGGCTCCGGCAAGACGTTTACTGTGGCTAATGTTATTGAGAACATTCAAAGGCCCACACTGGTTCTTACCCATAATAAAACGCTGGTAGCACAGCTTTATGGCGAATTCAGGCAATTCTTCCCAGACAATGCCGTAGAATATTTTGTTTCTTACTACGACTACTATCAGCCCGAGGCTTATATGCCTGTGACGGATACTTATATTGAAAAGGATCTGAACATTAATGAGGAACTGGACAAACTAAGATTAAGGGCTACAACAAGTTTATTATCCGGTCGCCGCGATATAATTGTGGTTGCCAGTGTCAGCTGCATTTACGGTATGGGAAATCCTACCGATTATGAAAGCGGTATTATAAGAATTGCCCGGGGAGAAAGAATCTCAAGACAGAGTTTCCTCCATGCACTGGTGAACAGCCTGTACAACCGCACAACGCTGGATTTTACTAGAGGAAGTTTCAGGGTAAAGGGCGATACTGTAGATATCAACCTCCCTTATGTTGATTTTGGATACCGGGTTAGTTTTTTTGGGGATGAGATTGAAGAAATTGAAAGTATTGATATTAAGAACGGGAAACGCATTGGAAAGATGGATAATGCAGCTATCTTCCCGGCCAACCTTTATGTTGCTCCGAAGGACATGATACAGAACGTGATGTACGAGATCCAGGATGAAATGCAGGCACAGGTTGAATATTTTAAATCTTCGGGAAAATATATTGAAGCCCAGAGACTGAAAGAAAGAGTGGAATACGACCTGGAAATGATTCGTGAACTGGGATACTGTAACGGCATAGAAAATTATTCACGCTTCTTCGATCGTCGTAAACCCGGTACAAGACCCTTTTGTTTACTTGATTATTTTCCAAAAGATTTTTTATGTGTTATTGATGAAAGTCACCAGACAGTTCCCCAGGTAAGTGGCATGTACGGAGGGGACCGCAGCAGGAAGCTTACCCTGGTAGATTTTGGTTTCCGCCTTCCTTCGGCTCTTGACAACCGTCCGCTGAATTTTCATGAATTTGAGAGCCTGGTTAACCAGGTAATATATGTTAGTGCTACGCCGGGCGACTACGAACTGGAGCAAACGGGCGGCTTTGTGGTAGAACAGGTAGTAAGGCCAACAGGATTGCTGGAACCTCCCATTGAAGTTCGTCCGAGCCTCAACCAGATAGATGACCTGTTGGATGAAATTGATAAAAGAGTTAAAAAAGGGGATCGCGTATTAGTAACCACGCTAACCAAGCGTATGGCAGAGGAGATGGATAAGTACCTGAAGCGGATAGACATCAAATCAAAATACATACACAGCGATATAGACGCATTAGAAAGAGTTGAGATCCTCAGGCAGTTAAGATTAGGTGAGATTGATGTACTGGTGGGTGTAAACCTGTTAAGGGAGGGTCTCGATCTACCCGAAGTTTCGCTGGTGGCGATCCTGGATGCTGACAAAGAAGGGTTTTTAAGAAATGAAAGATCCCTGACCCAAACTGCAGGCCGGGCGGCAAGAAATGTGGAAGGGCTGGTTATTTTTTATGCAGATTCCATCACCGAAAGTATGCAGAGAACAATAGATGAAACCAACCGCAGGCGCGAAAAACAGGTAGCATATAATATTGAACATAATATAACTCCTTCCACGGTTAAGAAAAGCATTGAACAGGTTATGGCCCAGACATCCGTACTGGATATTAAGGGATATGATCCTGAATCGCCTTATGCAGTGGATAGTGTGATTACCAGGGCAGCCGAATCAATTGCAGAATATACAACCATTCCACAGTTGGAGAAGGCTATTGCAAAAACAAAAAAAGAAATGGAAAAGGCAGCACGCGACCTTGATTTTATGGAAGCTGCCAGGCTGCGTGATGAAATGTTTTCCATGCAAAACAGGCTGGCTGCCATGAAAACCCCATAACCTGGATTTAATAAGGGTTTTTCAGTACAATTACATGCTGGTTTTTAGTAGAATTACGAGTAAGAGAATGGTATTAGCCCCCAATTTTTAAAAATACATGCGCTGCAATTTGTTAATCAATATGGCTATTCCCTAATTTGCACTTCAAACCAAAAATCCAACTCTTATGAAGAAACGTCTCTTCAGGGTACTGAACTTCTGTGCCTTAAATGTTCTGTTTTTCGCACTTTACCTGAATTTCATTCACAAAGACAACAATGCTATCACTCCCGTAAAAGGAAACAGTACATCGCAGTTGCAGAATGGAGCGTCGCTGGTAACAAATCCCGAGCAATATTTACAGAAAGGTCCGCTGAATAATACCGGTAAACTGGCAAATTATTCCTTACCTGAGCTGAGATAATTACTAACCATTAATTCCTGATTTACTAACCCTGCACTGCGGGGTTTTTTTATGCCTTTCCAAGGATAGCTATTTCCATAACTTCGCCGGCATGGAGAAAAAACTGTTCCTGCTGGATGCCATGGCCCTGATTTTCCGAGCCTATTATGCACTTATTCGCAATCCTCGCATCACATCGAAAGGAAAAAATACCAATGCACAATTTGGATTCACCAATACAATTATAGAACTGATCAACAATCAGAAACCCTCTCACATGGCTGTTTGCTTTGATACGGCCGAACCTACAGAGCGACACAACGATTTTGCAGATTATAAGGCCAACAGGCAGGAAGCGCCCGAAGACCTTACTGCAGCACTTCCCGATATCAAACGTATCATCCGCGCACTAAACATACCGATTATTGAAAGCGATGGCTACGAAGCCGATGATGTTATTGGAACGCTGAGTAAACAGGCTGCCGAAAAAGGATATACAGTTTACATGGTCACGCCCGATAAAGACTATGGCCAGCTGGTAAGTGATAAAATATTTATTTATAAACCAGGCTACCAGGGTGGTGATGTTGAGATCATGGGGCCCAGGGAAGTGTGTGAAAAATGGTGTATTGAATCGGTTGACCAGGTAATAGATTTTCTCGGTTTGATGGGCGATGCAGTTGACAATATTCCCGGCATTGCAGGTGTTGGAGAAAAGACCGCGTGTAAATTGTTAACCGAGTATAAAACACTTGAAAATGTTTTGGCAAATGCTGATAATATTAAAGGCGCCTTAGGCGCAAAGATACGCGCAGGAAAAGAAAACGCTATCATGTCGAAAAAACTCGCAACCATCATTACATCTGTTCCCGTAGATTTTCACGAAGAAGATTTTTGTTTGAAAGACTGGAATAAGGAAGCCTTGAAGGAAATACTTTCTGAGCTTGAATTTAAAACCATCATAAAAAGATTGTTGGGAGAAGAAGATGAAAACATAAAGAAAACTGCAGGGGTGCAGGGCGATATGTTTGCTGCAACGGCCGCCGACGCCGAAGTGATATCGGTTGTTCAACCTGCAAAGAATATTCATAATACACCCCATAATTATGAGCTGGTGGAAAGCGAAAAGGAATTTGAAATGTTGCTGGAAGAATTGAGTAAGCACAAGGAAATTTCTTTTGATACCGAAACAACTGCTATCGATGCCAATGAGGCCGATCTTGTAGGATTAAGTTTTTCAGTGAAACCACATCATGGCTGGTATGTACCTGTGCCCTGCGACGACCGAACAAGGACCCTTGAAATTCTACAAAAATTTAAACCCTTATTTGATGATGAAACCAAAACATGGATCGGTCATAATACCAAATACGACCTGCTCATGTTCAAATGGTATGGAGTTGAAATAAAAGGAAAGTTGTTTGATACCATGCTTGCACATTACCTGATAGAACCCGATGGTAAGAGCAATATGGACTGGCTGAGTGCACGCTACCTGAATTATGAACCCATTCATATTGAAGAATTGATTGGTAAAAAAGGTAAGAGCCAGCTTTGTATGAAGGATATAGATGTTGAAAAAGTGAAAGAATATGCTGCTGAAGATGCGGATGTAACACTGCAGTTCAAAAACATTTTTGTTTCAAAGATGAAAGAACTGGATGTTGAAAAACTGTTTGTGAATGTTGAGAATCCCTTAGTTCCTGTGCTTACCGCCATGGAATTTGAAGGGGTAAAGATTGATGTTGATTTTTTACATGAATATTCCCGCGTGCTTGAAATTGAATCAAGGGTTCACGAAGAAAAAGTATATGAAGCAGCAGGATGCCGGTTCAATCTTGGCTCTCCCAAACAATTGGGAGAGATATTGTTTGAAAGGTTGAAACTTGATCCGAAAGCAAAAAAAACCAAAACCGGACAGTATGCAACCGGTGAAGATGTATTAAGAAAGCTTGCAGTTGAACATCCTGTGGCCGATAATATTCTTGCCTATAGGGAATACACTAAACTTAAATCCACTTATGTTGATTCCTTACCATTGCTGATCAATAAAAAAACCGGAAGGGTGCATACAACTTATGGACAGTCGGTTGCCGTAACGGGAAGACTGGCCAGCAATAATCCTAACCTGCAAAACATTCCCATTCGAACCGACAGAGGACGCGAGATCAGGAAAGCATTTATTCCACGAAATGAAGATCATGTTTTGATAAGTGCAGATTATTCACAGATTGAATTAAGAATTGTGGCAGCATTAAGTGGCGATCCAGTAATGTGCGATGCCTTTCTGCAACATAAAGACGTGCATACTGCCACAGCTTCAAAAGTTTATGGAGTGGAAGAAGAAGCTGTAACCAAAGACATGAGACGCAAAGCCAAAAGTGTAAATTTTGGTATTATCTATGGACAGGGTGCATTTGGATTATCGGAAAACCTGGGTATCAGCAGAACGGAAGCAAAAACCATTATTGATAATTACAAGAATGAATTTGCAGGAATTACAAGATACATGGATGATATGATCAACTATTGCAGGGAACATGGTTATGTGCAAACAATAATGGGAAGAAAAAGATGGCTGCGGGATATCAATTCCTCCAATTTCACCGTAAGAGGATATGCGGAAAGAAATGCCATTAATTCACCCATACAGGGAACTGCCGCCGACATGATCAAGCTTGCAATGGTTAAGATTCATTCTACGTTCTTAGAAAGAAAATTCAAATCAAAAATGATATTGCAGGTACATGATGAATTGGTTTTTGATGCAACAAAGGATGAAGTGGAAATTATAAAACCTGTAATACTTGAATGCATGCAGTCTGCCATGTCGCTTCCCAATGGTGTGCCTGTAATTGCAGAAGTTGGACAGGGAGAAAACTGGCTGGAAGCGCATTAGTGAGTAGTGAGTAGTGAGTAGGAAAGTTAGCCAAAAACATTCAAATTAGGGTTTGGTTTTTTAGTTAAGACTATAATATTCACCATTCACCATTGACCATTGACCAAAAAAAATCACCATGTTACTAATCTACTGTTACGATGCATATTGCGGATGGTGTTATGGATTTAGCCCGGTTATTAAAAAACTTGCCGATGATTATGCAGGTAAGATTGAGTTTGAAGTGTTGTCGGGAGGAATGATCCCTGAAGAAGATGCAAAACCCATAAAAGCCATTGCACCCTATATTCAAAATGCCTATAAAACCGTTGAAGAAAGAACAGGTATAAAGTTTGGCGAGGATTTTCTATGGCATATTAATAATCCCGATCAGAGCGACTGGTATCCATCATCTTTACTTCCTGCGGTTGCATTAAATGTTTTTAAAGATTATCAGCCCGACCGTGCTGTTTATTTTGCTGCTGATCTTCAATACGCTTTAAACTACGAGGGCCGCGACCTCACAGACAAAGAAGCTTACAGGCATTTAATGCAGAAATACGATCTTCCTGAAGATGAATTTTTTAATAAACTTCAGGAAGATAACTACAAACAAAATGCACTTTATGAATTTACGCTGGTGAAACAACTCAGAGTAACAGGATTTCCATGTGTTCTTATGCAAGCCTCCGACACTAAGTTTTACCTGCTGGCTCAAGGTTATACCGAATATGAAATTTTAAAGGATAGAGTTGATAATGTAATTAAGGAAATTGAATCCGCTAAAAATGGTTCATGATTTTCTCCTGTACTCCAGGTCATATTCTGTTTTCCAGGTTTTTCCCTCATCAATGGAAATTTCTGCATGCTGAACCTTGTCATTTTCAAGTTTTGTAAAACGTAATCTCCTGATGGCAATGGTGTCTTTTGAAAATTGAAAAGGATGGGTAATGAACACCAGCTCTCCGGGCTTAGCTTCTCCCATCAATTAATTTGTGCTTCCGCCTTTATCATCAACCCATGTTTGTTGCCATTGTTTTTCCTGCCTGTTATAAGTGTTGAAACTTTTGCCTGAATAAGTATTATTCGTATTGGTGTAGCTTTCAAGAATTACGCAGCTATCCAGGATCCTTTCAATTTTACTTTCGCCAGCCTTGATACCTGCCACACCAAACACTTCCCAATCACCAATCCAGAAATCCAGTTGCCGGTAATTTGAATCTGCACTGCAGGGAGTTGCGTTTTGCGAGAATCCTGTAACCGTAAAAGAAACCAGGATTATGATTAGCAGCTTTTCCATTTCATTTTATTTTAAGACAAGAATAAAATAAATTTAGCGGCTACCATTCATCATAATTCTCATCGCCTGTTCTGTCCACGGTTAGCTGCCCTGGATTCTGCAGTACCAAAATTGCGCAGGTTATAAGTGAATGTAAGCATGAAATACTGCTGCAGCACCTGGTACTGAATATCTTCAATATAGGTTTCGGTTACATTTCTCGAAATGGCCTGGTTTTGTTTCAACAGGTCAAATACACTCAATTTCAATTCTCCTTTATTGTCTCGCAGGAATTTTTTCCCTAGACCCAGGTTCCACAAAATATAATTCTGGTTAAAGCCCTGGGCCAGACCGGAAAAATACCGGTTGTTGAAATCATTCTGAAAGAACCAGCCTGTTTTAGAAAGCAGGTTAAGCTGAACACTCGCATTGTGCTGAAAGTATTTATCATTTCTTTCCGGCACCAGCTCATTCTTTACATTATTCAGGTTGGCTGAATAAGAAACCGTGAAATCAACATACTCGCTTACATTGCTGGAGATTACAGAACCCAGGGTAACAATTGTATTGCGGGTAAGATTTTCCTGGTAATTGATAAATCCTGGGAGTTTTTGAAATGTAACACCACCATTCAGGTTCAAACTTGATTTTATAAATTTCAATGGAACGGCAAAGGTCAGAAAAGATCGCAGGCTTGAATACCCATCGAGGTTCACTGGTTTATTTAACTGGTCGCCCCGCCTTAATAATATGCCATTGCTGATAAGTGAATCACTTACCGGGGTAAAAGTTGCGTTGGAAATATAATTATCTCCTTTTTGTAAGAATACGTTTCCCACAACAAGCAATCCTTTTGTTGGATTGGTAAATGTATACCTGGCACTTACCATGTGCATACGCTGTTGTTCAAGATCAGGGTTACCCGAATTGTAAACAGGCGCATTTACCGGGTCCACTACGTTTTGTAATTGGTTAATGGAAGGCTGGTTTACACTGGCGCGGTACATAAGCCTGATATTGCTTCTTGGTGAAAAACTATATCGCGCAAAAGCACTGGGAAGAATATTGCTGAAATTCTTATCAACAACAAGTGTTGCAGGAAAGGTCTGGCTTCCATATAAATTAGTGTGCTGGTAATTGGCACCTACAGAAAACATTTTATCCCTGTCGCCTATTCTCACCGAAGCTCCTGCATTATGTGAAGTGGTTTTGTTCTCAAATTTGTTCGAAAAACTTTGCAGGAAGTCTGAGTATTTCCCTTCCACCTGGTCGTAAGCATAAGTTTGCTGATCGGCATTACTTTTTGAAAGCGATGGATTATAGTTGATCTGCAAATTCACCTTTTCGCTTAACGGTTCCGTATAAACGAAATTAGAGGAGAGCTGGTAACCGTTGCTCACCTGGTCGGTAAGTCGGCGCGAAGATGTGTCTGAAGGATTGCCATTAATTTGAGAACGCTGAAATGTTGTGATGTAGGATTCTCCTTCCCTTTCGTTATAAGAAGTGTTCAGGTTTACAGAAAACGTACGCCCCCTCTTTGGAAACGAATGCCGGTAAAGTATATTATTTCCAAGGTTGTTTCCGCTTCGCTCATTATTGGTGATATTCTGGTTATATGTCTGGGAAAGCTCGCTGCCGGGAATGAAATTAAAAAGCCTGCTAACATTTCTCACCGATTCATTTCCCTGCCAGCTTAGATTCGGTGTAATGATCAATTGGTTATTGGAATCGATCCTGTATTCCAGTCGCATATTTACGCGGTGATTAAAATTTTTGCTGTTAGCTTCCGTGGTATCAAAACTGTTGAAAATGGTGCTTCCTAAATATTGTGTATTGGAAAGTTCAAAGCTATTGTTGTTGGTATTATTAAAAAGATAGCTTCCCGAAGCTGTTAGCTTGCTTCCCCACACATCCGAAAAATTAATTCCAAATGCATTGGTGCTGTTAATTCCATTCTGTTGACCCACCATAAAATTTCCACCTCCACGACCTCCCATAGGTCTGCCACCACCTCTCGGTCCCCCTCCTCTTTGTCCACCGCCTCCACGGCTAACATTACTGGTTAAGCCCAGAAGGTCCTGGTCGGAAAAATTCTGCTGGTTTACATTATTGAAATTTCCGACTAGAGAAATTCTCCTGTTGTCCTTCAGTATAGTGGCATTTCCCCCTGCATGGTACCTTTCATCGGTTCCATAGCCTGCAAATACACGCCCGAACTGGCCGTTGCGCATATTGGCCTTGGTAATGATATTTATAGACTTGGTAGTGTTTCCATCATCCACACCTGTAAATTGTGCCTGGTCGCTCAGGCGATCGAAAACCTGGATCTTGTCAACAATTTCTGCCGGAAGATTTCTTAAAGCAGCCGTGGCATCATCACCAAATAATTCCCTGCCATCAATGGTAACCTTCTGCACATTTTCGCCCTGCGCCATTACCTGCCCGTTTTCAACAGTTATTCCCGGCATTTTTTTCACAAGATCCTCAGCACTTGCATCGGGGTTAACCTTGTACTGGCTGGCACTCATTTGCAGGGTATCTCCTCTTTGGGTAACGGCGGGAGGTGTAGAAGTGATAATTACCGTAGCCAGCTCGTTTGAGCTTGCCGGAACCATCATTATGTTGAGCTGGATATTATTGCTGTCAATAACCACGGTTCTGAAAACTTCCGCAAACCCTACAAAAGATGCGTTAAGGCCAAAACTGTCGCGTTTCAGTTCATTAAATTGAAAATTCCCTGCTGAGTCTGCACGCAGAATTCTTACAAAAGAAGAATCCGAATAGCTCATAAGTTTTACAGTGGCTCCGGGTAAAGGACTGGCATTTTGATCGGTAACAGAGCCCGAAATGGAAAATTGAGCCTGAGAAAATTGAAAGAAAAGCAAAAGAAGTACAGGTAGAAAGATACGTTTGATCATATATAACGATTATGCGCGCAACCCAAAGATCATAAAAACCATGCCCTCTCTTTCCTTTGGAAGGTTAATTAATGCTAATAAATCGGTTATATTGCAGCCCCAAAATTGTTGATATGGAGTATACCAGAATTGTAGCCGTAACCGGAATGCCGGGTTTATACGAGGTAATAAACAGTAAGACCGATGGAGCGCTTGTTCGTTCCCTGGAAGATAAGAGCACGAAATTCGTTTCTTCCCGCGTGCACAATATGTCGCACCTGGAAAGTATTGAAGTGTACACGAGCAGGGAAAACGTTCAGCTGGCAGAAGTTTTTGCAGCTATGAAAGCTAATGGCGCTGCACTTCCGGATGTTAAGGACAACGACGCTGTAAAAAAATATTTCGAAAAAGTGTACCCTGAAATGGATTTCGAACGTGTTTATGCCAGCGATATGAAGAAAATGGTAAAGTGGTATAGCGTGCTGGATAGCCAGGGGGTTGACTTTACAATTAGGGAAGAAGAAGAGGAGGAAGAAGAAGTGAGCGAGAAACAAAGAGAGCAAGAGGTAGACAAACAACCTGCAAAGAAGGCGGCTGAGAAAAAAGAAAAAACGGCGGCTGCAAAGAAAGAAGCACCGGCAAAGAAAGATACTACCGCGGCTGCGAAGAAGGAAACTGCTGCCGTTAAAAAAGAGAAGGAAGATGCTGCACCTGCAAAAGCGGCTGCAAAAAAAGCGGCTCCTAAAAAAGCGGCTTCTAAATCTGCTGATGAAAAAGCAGATAAACCAAAAACTACCAGGAAGAAAAAAGAGGATTAATTTCCTGGCTGCAGCCTCAGAATTGTTCATCAGAAAATTATTCCATGGAATATAGTGCCCAGATAACCAGCGTACCAAGAAAATTCCTGCCTAAAGATTTTAAACTCGAGAAATGGGAATCGGTTGAACCTTATCTAAAGGAACTTGAAGGTCGTTCCATAAACTCAAAGGAAGCGCTTGAAATATGGTTGAAAGACCTGAGCGAGCTGGAAGCTGTTATTGGAGAAGATGCTGCCTGGCGACAAATAAAAATGACCTGCGACACAGAAAATAAAGAGCTGGAAAATGCTTTTACCTTTTTTGTGATGGAGATCCAGCCAAAGATCCAGCCTTATGCCGACAGGCTGAATCGCAAACTGGTGAGCAATGAATTTACAAGCCAGTTAAACGAAGAAGATTACAGGGTTTACCTCCGCAACGTTATCAAAAGCATTGAATTATTCCGCGAAGAAAATATCCAGTTGCAGGCTGAAATTTCTGTTCTTGCACAACAATACGGTGTTATTTCAGGTAAGATGAGCATTGAAATAGATGGTAAAGAATATACACTTCAACAGGCTGCAAAATTTTTAGAAAATCCTGACAGGAATCTAAGAGAATCGGTTTATCGAAAGATCCAGGAAAGACGCATGCAGGATAAGGAGCAATTAAATGAAATGTTTTCAACGCTCATTCAAAAACGCCACCAGGTTGGATTGAACGCAGGCTTTGAAAATTACCGCGATTATAAATTCGCAGACCTTGGGCGTTTCGATTATAAAAAAGAAGATTGCTTTGAATTTCATAAAGCAGTAAAAACGCAGGTGCTTCCTCTGGTTGATTTTATTTACGATCGCAAAAGACAAAAACTGGGACTGCCCTCACTTCGTCCCTGGGATGTTGAAGCAGAACCCGAAGGCGTGAAACCATTAACACCTTTTTCTACAGGTGAAGAGCTGGTGAATAAAACCATTGAATGTTTCAGGCAAATGCATCCATTCTTTGCCGAATGCCTGGTGAAGATGAAAGAAATGGGAAGACTTGATCTTGACAGCCGTAAAGGAAAAGCCCCCGGAGGATATAATTGTCCATTACCGGAAACGGGAGCCCCTTTCATTTTTATGAATGCAGCCGGCCAAATGAGTGATGTTACTACCATGGTTCACGAAGGCGGGCATGCCATTCATTCTTTTCTTGCGCACGAACTTCCTTTAACTGCATTTAAAGAATACCCCATGGAA
>JAEZCV010000159.1 GCA_023429985.1 Bacteroidota bacterium
ATTCCATTCTTAGCCGGGCTTCGTCACTGGTAAAGCTTGCCATTCCCATCAGGCCCACAGCCCGGGCATGCGCAGAGGGCTCTGCCACAATCTGTTTCCAGGTTTCTTCAAGTTCAGCCGCGTTCAACCCAAACTTGGTTTCTTCTTCGGCAATATGCACCTGTAACAAAACATCTATTTTCCGCTGGGCTTTTGCCGCCTGCTTATCAATTTCTTTGAACAGCTTAAAACTATCCACGCCATGCACCAGGTGAACAAAAGGAGCTATATATTTTACTTTATTGGTTTGTAAATGACCAATGAAATGCCACCTGATATCTTTAGGAAGCTTTTGATATTTATCTACCAGTTCCTGAACATAATTTTCCCCAAAATCTCTTTGCCCTAATTCATACAACTTTAAAATTGCTTCCACCGGCTGCACTTTGCTTACGGCAACGAGGGTTACACCAGCAGCTGCCAGTTCGGAACGAATGGACAAATAATGGGAAGAATTGATTGACATGCTTTTTCTACCTGGGTAATTAGTGTTCATTTGGACAACGCATGCGTTGTCCCTACAATATACCGCTAAAAAAAAGAGTGGTTGTTCCACTCCTTTTAAAATTATTTCAAAATACTTCTGCTGATCACGATCCTTTGCACTTCACTGGTGCCTTCATAGATCTGCGTGATCTTGGCATCGCGCATCAGCCGTTCCACATGGTATTCTTTTATATAACCATAACCGCCATGGATCTGCACCGCTTCAACGGTTGTCCACATGGCAGTTTCCGAGGCATACACTTTGGCCATGGAAGAACTAAGTGTATAATCTTTTTTCTGATCCTTATCGAAAGCCGCTTTTAAACAAAGTAAGCGTGAGGCTTCAATGCGCGTGGCCATGTCGGCGAGTTTAAAAGCAATCGCCTGGTGGTTGGAGATTTCGGTACCAAAAGCTTTTCTTTCTTTTGAATATTTGAGAGAAAGTTCATAGGCCCCGCTGGCAATTCCAAGTGCCTGGGAAGCAATACCAATTCTGCCGCCTGCAAGGGTTTTCATGGCAAATTTAAATCCGAAGCCATCCTCCCCTATCCTGTTCTCCTTTGGAACTTTTACATCATTGAACAAAATGGTGTGGGTATCACTGGCACGTATACCCAGTTTATTTTCTTTAGCTGCCACCACAACACCCGGCCAGTTCTTTTCCACAATAAAAACATTAATACCACGCGAGCCTTTCGATACATCGGTATGCGCAATTACCAGGTAAACCGAGGCGGTTCCACCGTTAGTGATCCAGTTTTTGGTTCCGTTCAGTAAATAATGATCGCCTTTATCTTCGGCTATGGTTCGCTGTGAGGTAGCATCGCTTCCCGCTTCAGGTTCACTTAATAAAAAGGCGCCGGTATATAGTTCACCATCTATCTTCCCCTGGGCAAGTGGGGTAAGATATTTTGTTTTTTGTTCGTGTGTGCCATAAGCTTCAAGTCCATAGCAAACCAGCGAGTTATTTACACTCATACATACACTTACACTGGCATCCACCTTGCTGATCTCTTCCATGGCCAGTACATAACTTACGGTATCAAGACCTGCACCGCCATAATCCGGACTTACCATCATTCCTAAAAATCCAAGGTCGGCCAGCTTCATGATCTGTTCGCGGGGGAACTGCATTTTTTCATCGCGTTCGATAACACCAGGCAGGCAATCGTTCTGGGCAAAATCGCGTGCAGCCTGCTGAATCATCAGGTGTTCTTCGCTTAACTGGAAATCCATGTAGTAAGGTTTATTTTGCCGCAAATATAGTTGAACCAAATTTATTGGCTGAGCGGGTGGTTTTCTCAAAATCCTGTCCTTACTCTTGGTGAATAAATATCTCCTGGTTAATTTAGGCCATGGTCAATCCCTCCATCATCATTCTTCCTTTGATCGTTCTTACTGTATTACTTTCTTACCGAGGTTTTAAGGATCACAGGCTTATGGACCAGTATTCTTTTTCGGTAGACAAAGTGCTGTTGTATAAAGATTATAAAGTTCTTTTAACATCGGGCTTTTTTCATGTGAACTGGTTTCACCTGATTTTCAACATGATTACGCTTTATTTTTTCAGCCAGGGAATTGTGAATCTGCTTGGAATAGGATCGTTTGTGCTGCTTTACCTGGCAGGCCTGGTTGGAGGAAACCTTCTTGCGCTTTGGATGCACAGGAACCATGGAGATTACCAGGCCGTAGGCGCTTCGGGTGCGGTTTATGCGCTCATATTTGCCAGCATAGCCATTATGCCCGGGATGAAGATCGGTTTCTTTTTTCTGCCCTTTTCCATTCCCAGCTGGATCTACGGACTTTTGTTCCTTGGTTTTTCTATGTGGGCCATCCGTTCTAAAAGAGATAATATCGGGCATGAAGCGCATTTGGGTGGTGCCCTGGTTGGATTAATGATAGCGGTAATTATGGTGCCTTCGTCTTTAAGTGAAAATTACCTTCCTATACTGGCCGTGCTTATTCCCACTCTTGCATTTATTTTTATTATAGTTTATCGTCCGCACATGATGATGGTGGAAAGCCTGCATTTCAAGCAAACACACAAACTAACTATTGACCAGAAGTTCAATCTTGAAAAAAAACAGCAGCAACTGAACATCGACAGGATTTTAGAAAAGATTCATCGCCGCGGTATCAATAGTTTAACCAGGGAAGAGAAAAGGCAGCTGGAGGAGTATTCGAAGCGGTGAGGTGGTGAGTGGTGAGTGGTGAGTGGTGAGTGGTGAATGGTGAATGGTGAATGGTGAATGGTGAATGGGTCTTTATCAAATAAGATGATAATAGGAAGAATGTAAAAGGATAGTAGGAGCTGAAGCCTTCAGGTCCTACTATCCTTTTACTATTGGTTAGCGATGGTGAACCATTCTGCCAGCAGGCAGGAGGTATAGCATTGTTCTGCTGTTAAAAAAAATTAAGCACTCCCGACCTTGAGAAGGCATTCCTTGTCCTTACGATCACAGACCCTTTTTTTATCAGAATATTTAAACACTCACTACTCACCATTCACCATTCACCATTCACCATTCACCATTCACCACTCACCACTCACCATTCACTAATCCATCTTTCCTTCTGTAACTTTTTTATGAATTTCCACTTCTTTCATAAACTCACTGGTTTCTTCATCGGCATATAAGCCATAAGCATCTACCAGTGTTCCCTTGCTGCCATCGGAAGTTTCAATTGCATATAAAATAGACATGTCATCGGGATTGGTAATGCCTTCGAAGCGGAAATAGTTAGCTGCTTCCACATCTTTAGCCTTATACTTTTTCTGGGTTTCCAGGGAAACCAGTTTACCTTTTTCAACCCTGTATTGTGATTTATATCCTTTTTCTTCCAGCCTTTTTATACAAATATCCATATCGGTCATTTCGGTTGACCTGTCGTTGGCCTCCGTGTATTTGTGACTGCGATTATCTGATTGATCGTTGCTGGCTGGTTGCATATCCGGTTCAAATGGTGTTACCATAAAATTCATTTTAATTATAAATGAATTATACCAAAATGATGCCTGCTCAGCTGGGGAATATATTTCCGTTAAAACCTAAGTTTCTTCCAATACAAGTGCATCTAAATTCCTGATACCTATATTCTTTTTAGATAGAAAACCTTCCCCATATTTGACCCCAATTCTTTTGCCCAATAGTCTTGCACGGGCAATAAGTGCTTCCATGAATTCGGGACTGGAAATATAGGTTTGAGGTTCGCCACTTCCCGGATTATGGAATTGGGTTTTATAGGCTTTTATCGCTTCCTGCCGCTGTTCCCAAACATCGGAAACATCCACGATGATATCGGGTTCATAAAAGCGGTCCTGTATGTATTGCAACAACATTTTAGGTCTCCATTTTTCCTGTTCTTTGCCTTCATCAAATGTTTTGATCTGCTTCAAACCGGCAAGAAAGCAGGCATCGTAAATCATCCATCCTGCGCGTCCATGGTCGGGATGCCTGTCATCAAGAATGTTTCCCAAAACAATTTCCGGCTGGTATTTCCTGATGATACGAATCAGTTCCAGTTTATGTGCTTCATCATTCCGGAAAAATCCATCACGCATTTTTAAGTTTTCTCTTACTGCAATACCCAGGATCCTGGCGGCATCTGCGGCCTCGCTATAACGTGTTTCAACAGTACCTCGCGTACCCAGCTCACCTTCGGTAAGGTCAATAATCCCCACCTTTTTACCCCTCCTCACTTCATTTATTATGGTTCCTGAACATCCCAGTTCCACATCATCGGGATGCGAACCAATGGCTAACAAATCTAGTTTCATAATGGAAAGATAAAGAGGATGTAAGAAAAGGGGATGCAGGGAAGTATGAACTGCAAAATTTACTTAATTATTTGTTTCCTGCATAACCCACTTTGTTGGGGTTATTATACCATGCGGCGAGGATCTCCTGAACAATGGCCTCGATCTGCCGATCGGTAGCATCATTTTCAATGTCGTAATGTTGTTTCAGGCTGCTGCCAAAGAAAAAAGCAACCGTCTGGTACAAACGTGCATTCAATCCACCGCGGTACTCTTTAATGATCTCGTAGCAGTTGTTACCGGTTTCGCGGTTGATAAGTTTCATGAGAATTTTGCCCTGGTAAACAGAAAGATTGGATAAGGGATCGGCAAACTGCTTTTTCAATTCCTTTTCCCTCGATTTGATATATTTTTTCCTTTCTTTTTTAGAACTCACATTTACCAGGTTGGCATTCACATCGTTTATTACAGCACCGGCCTTGCGTGCATAGGGATAAGTAACATAAACAGCATTTCTTAACCGGTTATAGGCTTCAATTACTTTGGCTAGTTTTTTCGGAGAAAGTTTTGAAACATACACCACTTCCATTTCTTCATAGGGCATCCAGTAACCTTCAAAATAAATGGCAGGTACCATAATAGTATCGTTAGGCCCCCACTTGGAAGGATCGGGACGGGAAGGATCTTCCTGTGCTGTTGCTGCGGGTACCCATGCCCAAACCATTAAAATGAAGAAAAGGCGGTGCATACTTAAATATACTTCTTTTTAAGACAAAGCAATATAGGGGAAACGCTGTTTAGGAAAAGATAAATAATTGGGAAATTGGGAAACCTGCCTGACGGCAGGCAGGTTGGGAAATGAGTTAATTGGGAAATTTGATTAGACTCCGCTTTATTGAACCTCCCCAATTTTCCCACCTGCCTGCCGGCAGGCAGGTTTCCCAATTAACTCATTAACTAATTAGAAACCGGTTCTTTGCCGGCCATCACCCTGGATTTTGATTTCACCAGCAGCTTTTTCTGCTTATTGGTTTGAATGCGCCAGGCCATACTTACAAGAAATCCAATGATCATTATGATAGTTCCCAGCCATAAGAGGTTGATCCATGGAAATTTGTACGCTTTCAATGTAACATATTGCATTACATCATCCGATTCTTTCAAACCTAAGGTAACCTGGCTTCCATTCACTTCCTGAACCTGCAGCACAAGACTTTCCTGGATGATAGTATCCGGTTCGGAATAAACAGCATCTTTATAATTGATGATCGCCGGTTCAACAGTATAAATAGAAGATGTTTTAGAATAAAGTTTTATCGTGGCTACAGATGCACTGTCTTCCGGACCGAAATCCATTTGCGGAATATCCCGGTGTGAGCGTACATTTTCCAGAACGGCAAAACCTTTTGAATAGAAAACTGTATCTCCCACATCAAGGGTTACAGGGCGGAAAGTGGCCGTATCTTTTGCCTTTTCCGGATCCGGTAGTGAGGTGATATAAGTAAAGATGTCGTGATCAAGATAATGTTTGGCATCCGGGTTAGCCATTAATCCCTGCTGGCCTTTATAATTTACAAATGCATTAGGTGTTAAAACAAAATGCTGGCTGCTGTCGCCTTTTTCAAATTGAAGGATGTAATACCAAAGCTGCTTTTTAGGATGAGCGGAGTCTTTCACATATGTAACAAAATACTCGCCCATTTTAGTGCGAATACCTTTTACGAGCGTAAGATTTTCGCCCGGGTTTTCTTTGCTTCCTTCTCCAAAATCAAGAAATATTCCTGTAGTGTTTTGAGAGATCACTTCTTTTTTAGATGAAGAAATGAGTATGCCCAATAACATCAATGCAAAACCTACGTGGGCAATACTTCCACCGGCGCGTTTCAGGCTGCCTTTCAACCCCGAAAAAATATAAGAACCATTGGCAATCACGGAAAATGTTGCGGCAACAATGGCAAGCCACACAGCACCGAGATAGCCATATCCATGCTCGGTATAATTAATATTCCCGAAGGCCAGTATCAGTGCACCTGCCGCGAGCCCGGCGAAAAGTGGAATCAATAATTTTTTAACGTGTGCCTTACCGGTAGTCTTGTATTTCAGGTACATGGCAAGTCCTGAAATGAAGCCGATAATGATGGCCACGAAGATCTGGATCCTGTTATAAGCAAAAGAAGCATCTTCCCCTACCGCATAGGTTTTGAATGTTTTTTCCTCACCATTAAATAAGCCAATGATCTTATTGAAAACAGGTATTGAAGTCATTCCAATAATCATCACTGCTGATAAAAACAGTACCAGTGAGCCGATAAACATCCAGAATTCCCTGGAAGAAGTTTCTTCTTCTTTAACAATATGCGGAATATGTTTGTATCGAATAAAGAACAACACCAAAGATGGAATTACAAAAAGAAACAGGAAGATCCTTAAATGAGTGGGTGTAATTCCTTCACCGGTAAATGCATGTACGGAAGTATCCTGCAGGTCGCCGCTCCTTGTTAAATAGGTTGAATATAAAACCAGTAAAAATCCAAGAATAAAAAACAGGTTGGTTGCACGTAAAGCATTGCCAGTATGACGGAAAATTACCAGTGTATGCAAACCTGCAACAAGCAATAGCCATGGAACAAGGGAAGCATTTTCTACAGGATCCCATGCCCAGTAACCACCGAAGTTGAGCGATTCGTAAGCCCAGGCGGCACCCATCATAATTCCGAGACCTAAAAGAGCCGCGGAAAACAAGGCCCATGGCAGTGCAGGTTTTGTCCAGTCGGCAAACCTTTTTGTCCATAGTCCGCCTATTACAAATGCAAAGGGAATAATAGCGGAAGCAAAGCCAAGGAACAACACAGGCGGGTGAATCACCATCCAGTAATTCTGCAACAAGGGGTTCAGGTCGTTACCATCGGTGATCATGGTTAGATAGTCCTGGCGCATATTTCCTGCCATATCAAAAAATGCAGGAGCATTATCAAGTAAACCTGAATTTCTTAAAAGCATGAATGGATTGGAACCAAGATGTCCGCCCAGGAAAGGAATTCCAAGGATCATGGTAGCCAGCAATATTTGCGCAAAGCTTACCACGGTCATTACCGGTGCTTCCCATTTCTTTTCACGCCAGATAAAAAATACACCAACAACACAATGCCAGATGCTCCATAAAAGAAAGCTTCCTTCCTGCCCTTCCCAGAAACAGCTTAATAAATATTTTGTTTCCAGTGAAAGACTACTGTGCTGCCAAACGTATTTGTATTCGAAATAGTGATTATAAATGATGTAGAACAGAATGCTGAAAACCGCAAAAACAGAGATTGCCTGGATGATAAAAAATATGCGACCCAGTTTTTTCCAGTGGGCATTCGCATCATATCCAACAACGGCATTGCCTTCACGTGCAATAAAATTACTGCGTTGAACACTCAGGAAATAGCAAACCGCAGCACCAAGAGAAGAAACCAGAGAAAGCAGAAGAAAAAAATGTCCGAGCTTTCCCGGCAGTAAATGCTCACCAATGTAATTCATTCCTCATTAATATTTATAGGTACTGGAACTGTCGCCGGAAGGAAGATTTTTCTGGGCGGCATTCAGGTCGTCTTTGTATTTGCTGGGGCACTTCATTTGAAGTTTGGTACATTCAAAATAACCATCTCTCATGTAACCGTTAAGGTCCAGGCCTTCGCTGCGCTCTATATCGGTTGGTTTGGAGTTATTATAAACCACCTTGCTCCTCTTTCCATCCTGGTCAACAGCATAAAAAACAGTATAATTAGGATTTTTCAGCCCGTCGTATTCTACCGGTGTGGATTTGTCAAGTTTTACTTTAACTACTACAAACTTCCCGTTTCTTTCTGCTGCGGAAGCAAAGGTTTCCTGGGTAGTGAGGTCTTTAATAAAAAACGACATACCCACAATTCCCCCTATCACCAGCAATAAAAGAACGATATGTATTTTTTTCATTTCAGTAGATTTGGGTTGAAACGGGATGTTTTAGCTTAATTCTTTCCCCATTTCAACATAGCACCGCAAAGGTATGCGAAAACTCATCTCACCCCCTGCTTTAGTTACTGAATTTCTGCGGCCTACGTGTTTTTCACAAAACTATAATTTCAGTACTGTTGCTTTTTTTGCCTGCTTGGCTCAGGGGGTTTAACTTGCACCGCTTTAAAGAAATAAAATGACTGATCTTAAGGGCTTTGATCCAAACGGTGTAGGCAACCCCAATAACAATGTTTTCGGACTTCCTTTTTCTGAAGAGGATGCGGGCCTGGTGATTATCCCTGTTCCCTGGGAAGTTACGGTGAGTTTTGGCTCGGGAACGGCGCGTTCGGCAGAACAGGTTATGCAGGCAAGCCTGCAGGTGGATCTTTTTGATCCGGAAGTGAAAGATGGATGGCGTCAGGGGTTTTTTATGAGAGAGGCGGACAGGAAGATCCTTTTAAAAAGCGATTACCTGCGCAAAGAAGCCGAACTTTATATTGATTATATTTCAAAGGGAGAAGAGCTGGAAGCCAATAGTTTTATGTGCAAAACCCTGAAGGAAGTGAATGAAGGCAGCAGGTTTTTAAACAACTGGGTTTATGATCAAGCCATTAACCTGATGAATAAAGGCAAAAAAGTGGCATTATTAGGAGGAGATCACAGTACACCTTTAGGCTATATGAAGGCTATAGGTGAAAAACATGGTGATTTTGGAATTTTACAGATTGATGCACATTGCGACCTGAGAGAAGCCTACGAAGGTTTTGAATATTCTCATGCCAGCATAATGTTCAATGCCCTGAAAGAAATTCCCCAGATCAAAAAACTGGTGCAGGCAGGAATCAGGGATTATTCTTCAGGTGAGGCTGAATTCATTAATGAAAATGCCGATAAAATCAGTGTTTATTTCGACAGTGATATCCGGCAGCGCCAGTTCGAAGGTGAAGCTTTTAGCAGCATAGCTGATGAACTGATTGCAAACCTTCCGGAGCAGGTATATATCAGTTTTGATATTGATGGACTGGACCCCAAGCTTTGTCCAAATACCGGAACACCGGTTCCCGGCGGCTTTGAAGTGGAACAGGTATTTTACATTTTCAAAAAGATTCTTGCTTCGGGAAGAAATATCATTGGGTTTGATTTAAGTGAAGTAAGTACCAGCGAAAACCAGTGGGATGCCAATGTAGGTGCGCGCATATTATTCAAACTTTGCAACCTGCTCGTGGCTAAAAACCAGGCCTGATATGTTAAGTATTAAGGTAAAAATAGAAGATATAGAAAAAAGAAGGAGAAGCGCCGGGCTTCTGCATGTTGTTATTGGTTTTTTCCTGGTGGCAAAAGGAGCGGATTATTTTAAATACCTTGAATATGAAAACTTTCTTCCTGTAATACCTGTTTTTTTTGCAGGTCTTGTTTCGCTTATTTATGGTTTTGCAAGAAGAAGAATCGACCCATATGGAAAATTCAATTACCTGGTAAGGCTGGCGCAGGTGGTTTGTTTTACGGGGCTCGTTATTGTATTTCTGAAAATAGGAAGGTCGATAGATTATATTGGTGTTTTTGCTTTTGTGGCTTTTTCCATCCTGCTCTTGTTTTCGGAAAGAAGAATTTTCCAGGAAACGATAATTTTTATAAAAGATGAAGGGATCAGCATTCCCGGCTATTACCGCGAACATTTGGTTCCATGGGAAAGCCTGACTGAAGTTGTTGTAAGAGAGGATTTCATTACGCTGTTTCATATCAAAAAAAAATACCTACAGTACCAGGTGATGCAGGATCTGTCGACATTGGAAATTGCCAAGATGAATGGGTTTTGCAAGGAGAGAGTTGGTGGGGAGATGCCTGCCGGTAGGCAGGGTGAGGAGTTAGGGGTTTAGGGGTTTAGTCGTTTAGTCGTTTAGGTGTTTAGGGGTTTAGGGGTTTAGGTGTTTAGGTGTTTAGTTGCCTGCCTGCGGTAGTCGGGTTTAGTAAAAATCAATAAATATTTCGTGCCCTTGAGACTTTGGGCCAAAAAAATAAATTAACATGTCGCCGTTCTTAATGTATTCAGATGGAAAAGGAAAGATCTTCGAGGATACTTCCCTTTATGTAACCGGCAGAACCGGTTGGGATGCTTTGCCCATACCCGGCGACGAATGGATTGAACTCCCGGCAGGAGGACAGTTATATGAATTACCAGGAAGAAGAGGTATAGGCATTGATGTAAAAACCGGCGAAATGCGGCTGTGCGAAAAAGGCTGGGCCGTTGCTGCATTCATTCCGCCTGCACACACTGGTTTTTATTTAGCGGCCTACGAAACGGCACCTGATGCTCCTACCCTTCCCTTATTTTGTTATACTGCCGCCGGCTGGCATAATGATAAGTTTTATGTTCCTGCCATGCGTATCGAATCCGACATCCGGCAGGAAAGCACAGGCTTTGATGATAACATTGTAAAAACCGGAGTTGAACATCTTTTAAAAGCTTACCCACATAACAGGCTGGTAAATCACCTGGCCAACAATTGCGCACTTACCTATCATTGTCCGGCCGCAAGAAATTATTTTATTGGAAGATGGGAATGCCCCGTGCCTTCCTCACCGGCCTGCAATGCAAATTGTATTGGTTGTATTTCTTTTCAGCCGGAAGAAGAAACCATTTTTTCTACACAGGACAGGCTGACATTTAAACCTACTGCTGCAGAAATTGTTGAATTCACCGTTCCTCATCTTCAAACCGCACCCTTTCCAATTGTAAGTTTTGGACAAGGATGTGAAGGAGAGCCATTGCTGATGTGGGAAACCATCAGGGAAGCCATAATTGAAATAAGAAAACATACGGATAAAGGAAGCATCAACATCAACACAAATGGTTCTAAGCCTGCTGCTGTAAAGCTGCTTTGTGAAGCAGGATTGAACAGCATCAGAGTTAGCACGAACTCGGCTCGCAGGGAAATTTATACGCCTTATTATCGTCCGAATAATTACGAGTTCCAGGATATAATTGAAAGTCTGAAAGTCATGCGTGATCATGGAGGCTGGACTTCCATTAATTATTTTGTTTTTCCAGGCATGACAGATTCAGTTGCCGAATATGAAGCTTTAAGAAAACTGATCATCGATACAGATCTAAAAATGATACAATGGAGAAATTTCAATATAGATCCTGACTGGTATCTTGGAAAGATCGGAATTGCAGACGCGGGTGAAACCCTTGGAATGAAACAAATGCTGCAATTATTGAAAGAAGAATTCCCGGAATTGAAATATGGCTATTACAATCCCCCACTGGAAAGGATAAAAGGTGAATACGATACCGACTTTGCACATTGATCATGTTAGCCTGTAAATAAAAACCTGGGCTTTCTATTCTCGCTTTTACACAATTTGTCGGCAGCTCCTAATGGTTGCCGGTAATGCAATTGTTAAAGAAATGGCTGTTGCCGGAGATGAAGCTAACCTTGAATCATTTCTTTCTTCTGATGTGCAGGCCGGGTTTATGAGTGGCACATTGGTTTTGCTTTGTTAAGTTTGCCCGGGGTTAGGCATCTGTATTATTTTTATTTGTTAGGTCGTGAAAAATAAAGGTTGATTTTGTTAAAAGATGGCTTATTCTCTTTGTATACTGTGCAATTTGTCTAACTTTTGCATTGTATTCCATTCAAAGCCATTGAAAGACTTATATGAATAATCAACTAGCACTTTCCCGGAAGGAATTTGAAAGACAAAAAAATGTAAAAGCATCTGTTATCACTGCTGCTGTTACCCTGGTGATCTTCCTGATTTTTATCTGGTATAAACTAAGCATTCCCCAGCAGCAATTGCCGGTGGTTGATGAATACATTGAAGTTAATTTAGGCAGCGGCAACGAAGGTTTTGGAACTGACCAGCCACTATTGCCCGGCGACCCGGCGGCTGCACAACAGGTAAGCTATACACCACCCCAGCCTGTTAATTCAAATGAAGAAAGCGTTAGAGATGTCAGCTCTGAAAATGAACATAGCAGTGCACCTCCGGTGATAAAACCTGCGAATTCCAATCCAACCGCCACAAAAATTAATTCCGAATCAAAAACTACGCGTTCCAATACCAACACCACACAGCCGGTTGCCCCAACACCTCAGAGGCCAAGAGCCGTTTTAGGAAGAACAACCGGAGGAAATGGAAATGGTGGTAATGGTGCCGACAGCTATAAGCCCGGAGGCAATGAAGGCATCGCCGGCGGCAGTGGTGACCAGGGAAGTCCGGGAGGTGATCCGAACAGCAGGAATTATACTGGTAGTCCAAGAAAATTTCAAAATTTGAATGTGGTTATTGACCAGAGTTTTAAAGATGATTTTAACTCTAATGGAAAAGTGGCTTTGGATATTGTTGTAGATGCAAATGGAAAAGTTATTTCAGCTACTTATCAGCCTTTAGGTTCCACAATGGGAGATAGTAAACATATTGAAATTGCCAGGCGCCATGCTTTCAAATTAAAGTCCTTTAATCCAGTCCAGGGTGGACAAAAGGGGACCGTTATTTTTAATTTCAAAGTAAACTAATAAACAATACAGCAATACATTTGCTGTTTGAACTACCAGCAAACCATAGCATATTTATACAGCCAGCTGCCCATGTTCAGTCGCATAGGCAGCGCTGCTTATAAAGCAGATATTAGCAATACAATTTACTTCTGTGGGCTTTTAGGAAATCCGCATAAAAAATTTAAGTCAATCCACATTGCAGGCACCAATGGCAAAGGTTCGGTAAGCCATATGCTGGCGGCAGTATTTCAAAACTGCGGTTATAAAACCGGCTTGTATACATCTCCGCATCTTTACGATTTCCGCGAAAGGATCAAAATAAATGGCGAGATGGTGGATGAGCAATTTGTGGTGGATTTTGTGGCCAACTGGAAAGAGGAGATTGAAAAGGTAAGGCCATCATTTTTCGAAATAACGGTTGCCATGGCCTTTGATTTTTTTGCAAAACAGGAAATTGATATAGCCATTATTGAAACAGGACTTGGTGGAAGACTGGACAGTACCAATATTATAGAACCTGAACTTTCCATCATTACCAATATTGGCTGGGACCATAGCAATATGCTGGGCGATACACTGGAGAAAATTGCCTTTGAAAAAGCGGGAATCATTAAAACCAATACCCCTGTCGTTATTGGTGAAAGGCAAACAGCAACAGAAAAGGTTTTTATTGATGTAGCTGCAGAAAAAAATGCAAATCTCCTATTTGCTTCCGACAATATTAGTGTTTCACATTATTCCTGGGATAATAATTTATTAACTGCGAAAATTATGAATAATGGAAAAGATGAAAAATGGCAGTTGGATCTTATTGGCATCTACCAGTTAAAAAACCTGGCAACCGTATTAGCGTCATTGGAAGTATTGAAAGGCGACTGGAAATTGAATGATTACAATTTACAATTTGCATTATCACATGTAAAAAAACTTACGGGATTAAAAGGAAGATGGGATGTGATCAATACTAATCCTACGGTTATCCTGGAGGTTGCACACAACAAAGATGGCATTGCCCAAATGTTGCAACATATAAAGCAATTAAATTTCAATAAACTTCACCTGGTATTTGGCATGGTGAAGGATAAGGATATTGAAGTGGTATTATCCATGCTACCGGCAAATGCCTTTTATTATTTTACTTCGGCGCAAATTCCGAGGGCGCTGCCTGTTGAAGAACTGATGGTGCAGGCAAAGAAATCTGATTTAAAGGGAAATTATTTTGAGGATGTAAACCAGGCTTTGGAAAAAGCTATTTCAATTGCAGATGAAAATGATCTTATAATTGTATTTGGAAGTATATTTTTAGTGGCAGAAGTGAAACCATTTCAATAAGAAAATTCACCCAGTCTTTCCAGGGCATAGAAAATACAGGAAGTATGCAGCGCCTGTGTTATTTTGTTTTCTTTCAGGAATGATTTTACCTGGTCCATATCGCAGATCAATACTTCAACATCCTCTGTTTCATCTAATGATTGTTCTGCCACTTTCACGCCGCCCTTGGCCAGGTACATATAGGTAAAATTATTTGCAGTTGAAGAATTAGCGGCCAGCTTTCCCATAAGTTCCAGGGAATCAAATTCATACCCCGTTTCCTCTAATAGTTCCCTGCGCATAGCTGCTTCAGGCGATTCGCCCGGATCAACCACTCCACCCGCAATTTCAATTCCAACTTCGCCTATGGCATGCCGGTATTGCTTAACCATGATCACTTTATTATCTCTCGTGAGTGCAAAAGCATTTACCCATGAAGGATATTCAAGAATATAATAAGCAGGCATGATTTTACCGTTAGGTAACTCGCATTTTTCCTGCCTTATATTCAGCCAGGGCTGATTAAAAAGAGTTTTGGATTCAAGCACCTTCCATTTCATACCCTGAAATTAAATTGCTGTGTTTTCCCGTTCCCGGAAGTTACGTATATGCGCTGCATGATGCCTGCCATGCCATGCATACATGCCCAATAAATCCCAAAGAGAAAATTTCTTATTATGCTGCGGATGAAAAACTGTTTTCTCCCAGTCATTTCTATTCAAACATTTTAAAAACTGGTACCATCGCTGGTGCAAAGCATATAAAAGCGTAATGGAAATGTTTACAGGTAACTGATGCACATCTGCAGTTTCTGCCCACAATTTTTCTTCGTATGGTTTAATTTCCGGATTGTCTTCGGTATATCCAAGCTTGAATCTTATATAGGCATTCATATGGCTGTCGGCCAAATGGTGCACCAGTTGGTGTATGCTCCATCCGCCTGGCCTGTAAGGTGATAACAATTGTTTTTCATCAAGATCCTGTACAAGACTTTCAATTAGATTGGGAAGAAACTGGATGTCGGCCAACCATTGTTCCAATAAAGATTCAGAAAAAGGTTTTGCCGCGAAATCTCCTATTGGATATTTTAAATGTTCCATCAGCTTTTCACTTCCAGAAGTTCTATGTCAAACTGCAATGTAGCACCGCCGGGAATTCCGCCTGTTCCGCGATCGCCATAAGCAAGATGAGAAGGGATCCACAAACGCCAGGCACTTCCTTCATTCATCATGGGAACCACTTCCTGCCAGCCTTTAATTAAGGCAGTTAATGGAGCCGTAAAAGGATCATTTCTTTTATACGAACTGTCGAACTCCGTACCATTGGTCAGGCATCCGCGATAGTGTGCTTTAATAACTGAATTAGCATGTGGTTTTGTACCACTACCTTCTTTCAACACTTCGTATTGAATGCCGTTATCAAGTTGTTTAACGCCTTCCCTTTTTCCATTTTCTTCCATGAAGGCAATACCTGCCTGCTTTTCTGCATTTAATTTATCGCTCATAAAATTTTTTAATTTATCCTGAAGTCCCATAATACTTAGTTTTCTCTTAAAGATTTACCCGTTAAATGAATGAAAACATCTTCCAGGTTGGCCTGTTTCATTTCTTTTGGCCTTTCAAATCCGGAAGCCACCAGTTCATCTATTAATTTATCGGGTGTGCTCAATGCTACAATTTTGCCACTGTCAACAATTGCCACGCGATCGCAAAGAATTTCTGCTTCATCCATATAATGTGTGGTGATGATAACCGTTGTGCCTTTACTGCGAATGGTTTTTATAAGGTCCCAAAGATTCCTGCGCGCCTGCGGATCGAGTCCGGTAGTAGGTTCATCCAGAAAAATAACTTTTGGATCGTTGATTAAAGTTGTAGCAATTGAAAAACGTTGCTTTTGCCCACCACTTAATTCCTTTACCTGAGATTTGGCCTTGTCGCGCAAATTTACCAGGTCAAGAAGTTCCAGGGGATCTGTATCGTGATTATACAAACCTGCAAACAGGCGAATGAGCTCAACAAGATTGAGGTTGGGATAGAAACCACTGGTTTGCAGCTGTACCCCAATGATCTTTTTAATTTCCTGTGGTTGTTTGTCGAGGTCTATACCATCAACATAAATTTTTCCAGAAGTTTTATTTCTTAAGGTTTCAATAATCTCAAGCGTTGTTGATTTACCGGCACCATTTGGCCCAAGCAATCCAAAAATCTCTCCTTCATACACGTCAAAGGAAATATTTTTTACAGCATTAAAGCTGCCATAATTCTTTACAAGGTCTTTAACCGATATAATGATCTTACCCTGCAAGGTCAGGCTTTTGATTTTTCTTCCTTCCTTTCAGAAGCAACGCAGGCTTCCAGTTCCTCCATCATTTTTTCGCTTCCGATAAAGAATGGTGTGCGCTGGTGTAATTCTGTTGGCTGAATTTCGAGTATGGATTGATGACCGTTAGTAGCCTTTCCTCCTGCTGCTTCAACAATAAAAGCAAATGGATTGCACTCGTATAACAAACGCAGTTTACCTTTTGGTTTATCGGTGGTTCCGGGATACATAAAAATACCGCCTTTAATAAGGTTGCGGTGCACATCGGAAACCATGCTGCCAATATAGCGCTGGGTATAAGGGCCGCCATTAGCCTTGTTTTTGTTCTGGCAAAGCGTAATATATTTTTTCACGCCTTCATCATACTGGAAAAAGTTACCGTGGTTAACAGAATAAATTTTCCCATTATCGGGGCACTTAATGTCGGGATGACTTAAACAAAATTCACCGATGGAAGGGTCGAGTGTAAAGCCATTCACACCTCTTTTAGTGGCATAAACCAGCATGGTTGAAGAACCATACACTACGTAACCGGCGGCTACCTGGTGCTTTCCTTTTTGCAGGAAATCTTCACGTGTTACAGAACTTCCCCTTTCCGAAACCCTGCGGTAAATACTAAAAATGGTACCAATAGAAACATTTACATCAATATTTCCGCTTCCATCTAAAGGATCGAACATACAGATGTATTTGGAATTGCGGCTAACATCGTCGTCGAATGCTACAAATTCATCCAGTTCTTCACTGGCAATACCGGCGCAGCTTACTCCTCTTTGCAAAACTCCTGTAAACTGGTTGTTGGCAAAAACATCCAGTTTTTTTACTTCTTCACCCTGAACATTCATGGTTCCTGCATCGCCGAGTATATCTACCAGGCCGGCCTTGTTAACCTCTACATTCACTCTTTTAGTGGCCAGGCCAATATCTCTTAATAATGTACTTAATTCGCCCGTGGCGTGAGGAAACTGCCTTAACGACTGTATGGTAAATTCATCCAGTGTAAGCACCTGTCTGTTTATAGGACTCATTCGAAAAAACTTTGTGGCAAATGTAAGGTTTTGCTCCGGCCAAACCATAAGAGGCGGTGGTTTCAACCCAGTTACACGTGGAATAAGTTTAAGCCATGCATTCTATTTAGCCAGATAAATTTTAAATGCAATTAGGCATCTTTGTTGAAAGGAGTGAATGCATGAAGGTTTTTAAATTCGGGGGCGCCTCGGTAAGTACGGCAGAAAGGATCAGGAATGTAGGTGCGATCTTAAAAAATTACCAGGATGAAAAAATACTGGTGGTGGTTTCTGCAATGGGTAAAACCACCAACGCGCTGGAGCAACTGGTAGCGGCCTTTTTCGCAGGAGAAAAGGAGAAGGCGCTTGGCCTTTTTGAAAATTTAAAAAAAGAACACTTATCCATTTCTCATGAACTGCTTGGAGATAAAACAGGGAAAATACCACTTCCGGATTTTTTTACGGAGGCAGAATGGCTGTTGCACGATAAACCCGTACGTGAATACGATTATTATTACGACCAGTTGGTTTGTTTAGGTGAACTTCTGTCTACAGCTATTGTAAGTAATTATTTAAACGCTTCCGGAATAGAAAACCAATGGATGGATGTACGCGATATAATTCGGACAGATGATAATTTCAGGGATGCCAACATTGACTGGCCGTTTACAAAACAAAAAGTGGACCTGGAGATAAAGCCGCTTTTAGAAAAAGCATCCATTGTTTTAACCCAGGGATTTATTGGCGCCACCGATGAAAACGAAAGCACTACATTGGGAAGAGAGGGAAGTGATTATACCGCTGCCGTTTTTGCCAATTTGCTGGATGCAGAAAGTCAGACCATCTGGAAGGATGTGCAGGGCGTGATGAACGCAGATCCCAAGCAATATAAAGATGCACAATGGATCCGCGAACTCAATTACAGGGAAGTAATTGAAATGGCTTATTACGGAGCACAGGTAATTCATCCTAAAACCATCAAGCCTCTTGAAAATAAAAACATCCCGCTGTATGTAAGATCGTTTTTACACCCCGAAGCGGAAGGCACCTGCATTCGAAACAAGAATATTGAAGAATTGCCATCCATCATTGTTTATAAATTTAAACAGGTGATGATGCAACTGAGTTCAAAAGATTTTTCATTTGTTGGAGAAGGCCTTACAGCTCAATTGTACAGAATGTTTGAAGAACTAAAATTTGAGCCCAACCTTACGCAAAAAACGGCTATCAGCCTGATGGTGGTGGTTGATGAACATCCTGAAAAGGTTGACCAGCTTGCGCAGATGGCTGCATCGAATTTTGATGTGAACATTCAACGTGATCTTACCCTGCTTACCATCAGGCATTATAACCAGCAGATCATTGATGAATTGTGCAAGGGGGGTGATGTAATACTTAGGCAGCAAACGAAAGAGACGGTGCAGTTGTTAATGAATTGATGTGGAGTAATGAAAGCCGCATACTTACTTTGTAGTATTGGAACAACATTTTTTTTGAACCAGAAAGGCACCAAGGCACAGAGGAACACGGAGAGTTAACTCAAATTATAAAACGTAAGCACAATCGCTTTTGAATTTTCGTTTTTTTGTTATGTAACCATTTACATTTATCCTTTGTGTTGCTTTGTGCCTTCCTGTCTTTGTAGTTCAAAAATCACCTTCGCCAATTCTTCCGCCAAAATCCTGTTGATCTCTTCGGCTCTTGTAATAACCATGAGGTGAGCGCCCTGGTTGATGATGTGTGTTGGATGGGTATATTTTATTGGTAAGATTTCATCGCTGCTGCCATGTATGTGCACACAATGATCGGGAATTACATCATTCTTCCAATTTAAAATAGCATTAATAGCCCATTTAATAAATTTTGGATCACTGGAACGGATCATTTTTTTCAACAGCGTTTTATCTTCCCTGGTTTCTGTTGTAAATATTCTTTTAATAAGAGAGGCCCTCTTAAAAAATTTTACGGGAATGAGTTTGTGCAACCGGCATTTTCCTGCCACCTTATACAAAACAGGCAGTTCATTGGATACATGAATAGTTGAAATTAAAACCAGTTCTGCCGGCGGTTTGGTTTTTGAAATTTCAATGGCTATCATCCCGCCAAAGGAAAGTCCAATTAAAACAAAAGGTTCTGTTGCATCAATCTTCTCTCCCATTCTCAACGCATAGGTTTCCAGCGACTCGTCGGATTCCGGAAGCAACCATTCCAGGTAAATGGGTGAAAAGTTTTCGGGAAGTGAGATGTTTTTAAATACCCTGCTGTCGGCTCCAAGTCCAGGGATGAAATAAGCCTTCATTCATTATTCAATTACAAAGCTCTGTTTCATTTTTTTTGCAACCGGCTTATCGTGTAAAACAGCAGGCTCCCAAACAGGCATTTGTTCCAGGACCGTGATGAGTTCATCATCAAATTCGGAATTCACTCCATTAAGCACTTTAAAATTGGTAGGTGTTCCATCTGCATCAACAATAAATTCTATCATAATATTGGCTTTATGGATGCCCTGCGGTAAAATATTTTTTATAGATTTTCCCATTTCGCTGAGATACTTAAGAAAAGTTTCTCCGCCACCAGGAAATTTTGGCCATTGATGCACTACATCAGAAAGATTAGTGATGTTGCGATAACGATGAGGAACCGGAATTCTTTTAGGTTTTTCAACCGGGGCTACATTCACCATTTTCGAAAGTCCATCATAAACATAATCGCCATGCTTATTGGTCATGATCACCGGTAGCTGGCGTGTTACTTCAAAATGAGAATAAACCGATTCGAGTTGTTCGGCAAACTGCTTAAGACGCGGATCATGCTTAACAAAATTTGCAAGGTAATCGGCACTTTTTTTATTATTATATCTTACAGGATAAATATGAACGGGAATAAAATCCTGTCCCTGGTTCTTTGCATAGGCTGCCAGGATATAAATTTCATCTATTTGTTTATCTGTAACCGGGATGCACCCTACTGTTACACAGCTTCCATGAATATAAATATCGCCTCCCGGTTTGATAGAATCACTTAATATCTTATCGGAAGCATTGGGATAATTTATACCAAGCGATAAATAATAATTACTGTTGGGATTAAACTCGTTGATATAATAAAAACCTTCGGGCACCTGATAGTCACCCTGCATTCTTTTAGGTCCGAGCGTTCCGGCAAGCGCACAAACTTCATAAGTTTTAAAAAGTTTGAATTTTTCCTTTCTATCGTTCTTCACCCAGATCTCCAGCTGGCCATCATATTTAAAAGACCTGATATAAAGGTATTTTGCCGGCCAGGACAGGTTTTTTGCTTCGAATTGTTTTCTTAAAGTATCCTCTTTTCTTTTCAAAGCGTCACCGGGTCGCGGAAGGGTTCTTTGAAAATCTACGAATGAATAGGCATTACCCTGGCTAAAAACAGGAAATGCCATGGTCAGACAAAGAATTGCAAGAAGAAGGTTTTTCATTAAAACTAAACTTTAAGTTTTTGAAAAGATCGGAAAACAAATGCTAACAAAAGATCAATTTATAAATTTCCTCTTTCTGCCTGTTCTCTTTCAATGGCTTCAAACAATGCCTTGAAATTTCCCTTACCAAAACTTTTTGCTCCTTTCCTTTGAATAATCTCAAAGAAAAGTGTGGGCCTGTCCTGCACGGGTTTAGAAAACAATTGCAATAAATATCCCTCGTTATCGCGGTCAACCAGTATTCCCAATTCCTTTAACGGTTCAATGTCTTCGTCTATTTTACCAACCCTGTCTATAAGGTCGTCGTAATAAGAAGTAGGAACTTTCAGGAATTCCACGCCCCTGCTCATCAGGTCGCGAATGGTTGTAACAATATCGTTGGTAGCCAGGGCCACGTGCTGTACGCCTTCGCCATTATAGAATTCCAGGTATTCTTCCACCTGCGATTTTTTCTTGCCTTCAGCGGGTTCGTTAATGGGAAATTTCACATAACCATTTCCATTGCTCATCACCTTACTCATGAGAGCTGAGTATTCGGTTGAAATATCTTCATCATCAAAAGAAAGAATGTTTTTAAAGCCCATCACTTCTTCGTAAAATTTCACCCAGGGATTCATCTGGTTCCAGCCTACATTGCCTACGCAATGATCAACATATAATAGTCCGGTTGATGCAGGTGCAAAATGCGGGTTGTTCCATGCCCTGAAGCCGGGCATAAAAGTGCCCTTGTAATTTTTTCTTTCAATAAACAGGTGAACCGTATCGCCATAGGTATGAATGCCACTCATCACCACTTCGCCGTTTTCATCTTTCATACGGTTGGGCTGCAAATAGGATCTTCCACCCCTGGATGTTGTTTGTTCCCAGGCGTCGGTAGCATCATCAACCATTAATGCCAAAAATTTCACTCCATCACCATGTTTGTAAATATGGTCGGCTATTTCGTTATCGGAACGTATAGGCGTAGTAAGTACAAAAGTGAGTTTGTTTTGTCGTACAACATAGCTGGCCCTGTCCTTCACACCCGTTTCAGGACCTGCATAGGCAAGCGCCTGGAAGCCAAAAGCACTCATATAATAATGGGCTGCCTGTTTGGCGTTACCCACATAAAATTCTACATAATCTGTTCCATGGAGAGGCAAAAAATCGGTTTGTTGTTCTGCTGCCTGCCTGGAAGCGGTTGCAACTGACATATAGTAAAATTTAGCTGTGAAAAATTTTTACGCCCGGGTTCGCTCATCACTGTTCGCTTACAAATTTAAATATCATTGTTTAGAATCAACACTTTAAGGAGAAATTAAACAAAACATAAGTGTTTAAGAAGTAAAAATACCAGGTAGTTTATAGGAATAGGACTGCGTTGGCCCCCAATAGAACACTAATCTAATATGCATAGTTTTAAAAAAACAGGAATAATGCATGGCTGGAACAACCCGCCTTCTCCTATCTTCGCTGCATGTTAAAAGTTGGCATTCTCGGAGGCGGACAACTGGGAAGAATGTTATTACAGGCCGCAGCCAATTACCAGGTATAGACCCATGTACTTGAAAACGATGATGATTGCCCTGCAGCCCATC
>JAEZCV010000126.1 GCA_023429985.1 Bacteroidota bacterium
CTGTATTATCATATTATTTTCATGCAATTAGCTGATTAATTCAAGATTTTATGACCTTATCTATTTCCAAACTCTTAGTCGCCAACCGGGGCGAAATCGCCATTCGTATTCTCAGGGCCTGTAATGAACTCGAGATCCGAACGGTTGCTATTTACACTTACGAAGACCGCTATTCACTGCATCGCTATAAGGCTGATGAAGCCTACCAGGTGGGCGCCGATGACGATCCGCTCAAACCTTACCTCGATATGGATGCCATCATCACCATTGCTAAAGAATGCGGGGCCGATGCTATTCATCCTGGCTATGGATTCCTGGCAGAAAATTTTGAGTTTGCCCGCAGATGCCGCGAAAATAATATCATTTTTATTGGCCCCGACCCGGAAGTGATGCAAAAACTGGGTGATAAAGTATCGGCAAAACAAATTGCTACTCAAAATAATATTCCACAGATAGAAAGCAGCCAGGTGGCACTTACCGATGAATCTATTGCTATTTCAGAAGCCAATAGAATTGGTTATCCGCTGATGTTGAAAGCCGCTGCCGGTGGCGGTGGAAGGGGCATGCGCGTGATCC
Organism: Bacteroidota bacterium; assembly: GCA_023429985.1. Lineage (GTDB taxonomy): Bacteria > Bacteroidota > Bacteroidia > Chitinophagales > Chitinophagaceae > Flavisolibacter. The sequence goes on from JAEZCV010000126.1 coordinate 577, forward strand.
GCTCGGAAGAAGAACTGAATAAGTCTTTTAAAGAAGCCAAGCGCGAAGCGGGTAATGCTTTTGGCGATGATACGGTTTTCTTCGAAAAATTTATCGACCAGCCCAAACATATCGAAGTGCAGGTGGTGGCCGACAGGCACGGTAATGTTATGCACCTTTTTGAACGCGATTGCAGCCTGCAACGCAGGTTCCAGAAAATTGTGGAAGTGGCGCCCGCCTTTACACTTCCTGCTCATGTAAAAAACAGTCTTTACGAATATGCCGTTGCCATCTGCCGCGCGGTGAATTACAATAATATTGGTACGGTTGAATTTTTGGTGGATAAAGACCAGAATATTTATTTCATTGAAGTAAACCCGCGCATCCAGGTGGAACATACGGTTACCGAAATGATCACCGGTATCGACCTGGTGAAAACACAAATTCATATAGCCGAAGGTCATGCACTTCATGAAAAGATCATTAACCTTCCAAAGCAGGAAGACTTAAGGCAAAATGGTTTTGCCATTCAATGCCGTATAACAACGGAAGATCCTGAAAATGATTTCATGCCCGATTACGGAACCGTGCTTGCCTATCGCAGCGCCGAAGGTTTTGGTATCAGGCTCGATGAAGGCAGTGTGTATAATGGCGTTAGAATTTCACCCTTTTTTGATTCGCTGCTGGTAAAGGTTACGGCCCATTCTTCATCCGTTGAAGACACGGTTAGAAAACTCAAACGTGCGCTTCGCGAGTTTCGAATTAGAGGTGTAAGAACCAATATTCGCTTTCTTCTTAATATCATCGCGCATCCCGAATTTGTTTCCGGTAATGCCACTGTGAATTTTCTTCAGCAATACCCTGAACTCTTCCAGATACGGCGTGCCCAGGATCGCGGTACCAAGATACTGAAATACCTTGCCGAGATTTCTGTAAACGGCCATCCCGATGTAAAGCGCCCGGATAAAGAAAAGAAGTTTGAAAAACCTTTGCTTCCACCTTACGATAATCTTCAACCCATTCCTTCCGGAACTAAACAATTGCTGGATAAAATGGGTCCCGTAGCTTTTTCCGACTGGCTTCGGAACGAAAAAAAGATCTATTATACCGATACTACATACCGCGATGCACACCAGTCCTTACTGGCAACCCGTGTGCGTACCACCGATATGATGAAGGTAGCTTCTTCATTTGCGCAACACTTCCCGCAAACCTTCAGCATGGAAGTTTGGGGCGGTGCTACATTTGATGTGTGCATGCGCTTTTTGTATGAAGATCCCTGGAAAAGATTGCAATTGATACGTCAGGCTATTCCTAACATTCTTTTACAAATGTTGTTGCGTGGCGCAAATGCTGTTGGATATAAAGCATATCCCGATAACCTGGTGGAAGAATTTGTGGTGAAAAGCTGGGAGAATGGAATAGATGTGTTTCGCATTTTCGATTCGCTCAACTGGATGCCTAATATGCAAAAAAGCATAGAGGCAGTAAGAAACAAAACAAAAGCTATTGCCCAGGTTTCCATGTGTTATACTGGCGATATCCAGGACAATTCAAGAACCAAGTACACGCTTGACTACTATAAAAAATTTGCAAAAGAAATTGAAAATTCAGGCGCACACATTCTTTGTATAAAAGACATGAGTGGTTTGCTTAAGCCCTGGGCTGCTTATGAACTGATTGGGGAATTGAAACAAATCATCAATATCCCGGTTCACCTTCATACGCACGATACTTCTTCTTTGCAGTCGGCAACTTATTTAAAAGCTATTGAAGCCGGTGTTGATGTAGTGGATTGTTGTATTGGAGCAATGTCGGGACTTACATCTCAACCTAATCTCAATGCCGTAGTTGAAATGATGAAGTTCCAGGAAAGAGATAATCCTTACGATATTGAAATTCTTAACCAGCATTCAACTTACTGGGAAGCGGTACGTGAATTTTATTATCCTTTTGAAAGCGGTATGAAGGCCAGCAGTGCCGAAGTTTTCTTTCATGAAATTCCGGGTGGACAGTATTCAAACCTTAAACCCCAGGCCGAGTCGCTGGGCCTTGGCGAACAAATAGAAGACATTAAAAGATCTTACCGCGAAGTGAACCAGATGTTTGGCGACCTTGTAAAAGTTACACCAAGTTCGAAAGTGGTGGGAGATATGGCCCTCTTCATGGTTTCCAGCAAGATCACCAAAGAAGATATCTTAAACAATGGCCAGAATATTTCCTTCCCCGAATCGGTTGTTTCATTATTCAAAGGTGATATAGGTCAACCTGTTGGCGGATTTGACCCTCATCTTCAAAAGCTGATACTGAAGGATGTGAAACCTTTTACCGACCGCCCGAACGAGCATCTCGAGCCCATTGATTTTGACAGTGAGTTTGAAAAATTCAAAGAAAAATTCGATAAAAATCTTTCATTCACCGACCTGCTTTCATACCTGATGTATCCAAAAGTGTTTGAAGAGTTTTACCATAAAAGGCAGGAATTCGGAGAAGTCTGGCATATCCCCACCATCAACTTTTTTTATGGGCTGCGAAACGATGAAGAAGTGATGATTGAAATAGATAAAGGAAAGATCATACAGGTGCGCCTGCTAACCTGCAGCGATCCCGATGAAGATGGGAAAAGAAAAATCTTCATGCGTTTAAATGGGCAAACCCGCATCATTGAAGTGCAGGATAAATCTATAAAGGTTCATTCCAGGGAAAACCAGAAGATCAATAAATCTGATTCCAGCCAGGTAGGTGCTCCATTGCAGGGTAAACTTTCCCAGATCCTGGTAAAGCAGGGAGATGATGTAAAAAAGAACCAGCCCCTTTTTGTAATTGAAGCCATGAAAATGGAAACTACCATTACGGCAAATGAGGCAGGCAAAATTGCGGAACTGATTTTAAAGCCCGGCGACATGGTGAAAACAGATGACCTGGTGTTAACCTTAAACTGAGGTGGTTTCCAGGCTGATGATCTTGCGGGTTTGAGGAAGTTTTAATCTTTGAAAAACAAAAACGGTGATCAGCATAACCGAACCAAGCATAAGTAAACCTGAAATCAATGAAAAATCTTTCAGGAAATAACCCAGCATGAGCATGATGGCGTGTACACCGTAAATCATCTTTGCCGTAAAACTATGGCTCCATCCATTATTGGTTAGTAAATGATGAATGTGATTTTTATCTGGACTGAAAGGCGATCTTCCCTGCCATATCCTGATCATGAAAACCCTTAGCGTATCAAAAACAGGAATAATCACCACGCTTAAAACAAAAACAGGTGAATGAACCAGCAGGCTTCCTTCAACTGGGTTAATCTGTATCAACCGCACACATAAAACGGCTATTACAAAGCCTAGCACCAGCGAACCGGTATCGCCCATAAAAATTTTAGCAGGGTTGAAGTTATAGTAAAGGAAACCTAACAAACCGCCACAAAGCGCGAACGCCGTTATGGCATTGGAGCTGTCGCCGGAAAGTGTAAGGAATAATCCCAGAACAATTAAACTCATAAATCCAAGCCCACCGGCAAGTCCGTCAATACCATCAATTAAATTGAAGGCATTGGTAATGCCTGCAATGGCTATTATAGTAATGCTGTATTGGGCTGTTTCATTCAATTCATAAATTCCAAACAATCCATTGAAACTTGTAATTCTTACCCCGCTCACTGCAATCATGGTGGCAACGGCAAGCTGCATAACAAGTTTATATTTTGCAGGCAGGTTTTTTAAATCATCAAAAATTCCAATTACCAGCAGCACTGCTATTGAAAGAAAAAAACAAATGGTAAACGTATCGTTGGAAAATGGATACCAAATGAGCAATGATATTGCCAGGCCGGCAATGGAAGCAATGCCGCCCATGGTTGGGATAGGACTGCAATGTTCTTTGCGCGCATCCGGAACATCAAAAAGTTTAAAATATTGAATGAATTTGATCAGCGGAGGCATTACCACCATGGCAATTACAAATGCTGTTACAAAGGCGAGGATTCCGATTCGGAATTCTGAGAATTCCAGGTTTAAATAGAGGATATGGTTTATCATGTTAGTTGAGGTGGCCGACAAAATAGTTATTATTAATTTAATTTGCAATGGGTAGCCCCATGTTATTTAATCATCAGTTCATGTGATATCTCTCAGCAGGCTAATTAATCTCAGGTTAAATTTGCCCAAACAGAAAATTGAACCTGCAGTTGTCATCCATATTATCGCAGCCCATAGAATACCTTAAAGGTGTAGGTCCGCTGAAGGCCGACCTGCTGAAAAAGGAATTGGGCATCTTTACTTTCCAGGATCTGCTGCATCATTTCCCATTTAGGCACTTCGATAGAACAACTATAAATCAAATAGCAGCTCTTCAGCCTTCCATGGAATATGCACAGGTAAAAGGAAAGATCCTGTATAAAGAAATTATTGGAGAAAAGTCGGGAAGAAGGCTGGTTGCCGGCTTCTCCGATGGAACCGGTGTTATGGAACTTGCCTGGTTTAAAGGCATTACCTGGATTGACAAAATGCTGCAGGAAAACACTGTTTATCTTGCCTTTGGCAGGCTGGGATTTTTTTTGGGTAAACCCCAGATGGTACATCCCGAAATGGAAGCGTTACAATTAAATCAGGGAGATAAAATTTTTCTTGAACCTGTTTATTCTACAACCGAAAAATTAAAAAGCAAAGGCTTAGGAGGAAGGCAAATTGGAAAGATCACTTACAATCTTTTTCATGTTTTGAAAGAAAAGGATTTTCCCGAAAATCTTCCCCTTTCCATAAAAGAAAAACTCAGGCTCATTTCGCGTTACGATGCCCTCAGGAACATTCATTTTCCGCAGTCAATTAAACATTATGAACAGGCTCTTCGACGATTGAAATTTGAAGAATTTTTCATCACCCAGCTTCGTCTTGCGCGCGTTCGTTCTGAAAGACACCGGAAATCGAAAGGAGTAATTTTTGAAAAAGTAGGAAATCTTTTCAATGAATTCTATAAGGACCATCTTCCATTTCAACTTACAAACGCTCAAAAAAGAGTAATCAGGGAAATCAGGTTGGATACGGGTGCCGGCCACCAAATGAACCGGCTCTTACAGGGTGATGTGGGAAGTGGTAAAACCATAGTGGCGCTTCTTGTAATGTTACTGGCCATTGATAATGGCTACCAGGCATGCCTTATGGCTCCTACAGAAATTCTTTCGCGCCAGCATTTCGATTCATTAAAACAGCTTACAGAAAATCTGCCTGTAAAGATCCGTTTATTAACCGGTTCAACACCTTCAAAAGAAAGAAAGTCTTTATTGAAAGAGCTTATTGATGGTGAAATTGATATTCTCATTGGTACGCATGCTTTAATTGAAGATCCTGTAAAGTTTAAATCACTGGGCTTTGTTGTGATAGATGAACAACATCGCTTTGGGGTAGCCCAAAGAGCAAAACTCTGGAACAAGGCAGTTCTTCCACCTCATATGCTTGTTATGACGGCTACTCCTATTCCACGTACGCTTGCAATGACAGCCTATGGCGACCTTGATTACAGTATCATGGATGAATTGCCGCCAGGAAGGCAACCTATACAAACCGTTCACCGTTTAGACGATCAGCGGTCAAGGGTAATGGATTTTATAAGAACGGAAATTGATGCAGGCCGACAGGCTTATATCATCTTCCCACTCATTGAAGAAAGTGCCAAACTGGATTACGAAAACCTGATGTCGGGTTATGAAAATGTAAAAGCCTATTTTCCTGAACCTAAATACTGGATTAGCATGGTGCATGGCCGGCAGCCTGCTGCACAAAAGGAAACCAATATGCAGCGCTTTGTGGCTGGTGATACTCAGATTATGGTAAGCACTACTGTTATTGAAGTGGGCGTAAATGTGCCGAATGCCACGGTGATGATTATTGAAAGTGCGGAGAAATTTGGACTATCACA
>JAEZCV010000131.1 GCA_023429985.1 Bacteroidota bacterium
AAGGTTTAGAAGGTTTAGAAGGTTTAGAAGGTTTAGAAGGTTTAGAAGGTTTAGAAGGTTTAGAGGGTTTAGAAGGTTTAGAAGGTTTAGAAGGTTTAGGCGTTTAGGAAGTTAAACGGCTTGCTGAGTGGCGGATATTGTTCAAAACAACTTAACGCCTAAACAACTAAACCAAATCCTGAATTAAATACACATTAATATTCATCATGGCATTACAAGCAGGAATCGTAGGACTACCGAATGTTGGAAAATCAACTTTATTTAATGCAGTTAGTAATAATGCAAAAGCACAGGCGAGTAATTACCGGTTCTGCACCATTGATCCGAATGTTGGTTTGGTAGATGTTCCTGACGAAAGGTTGAATAAACTTGCCGAACTGGTTCAGCCCAACCGCATTGTTCCCACTCAAATTGAAATTGTTGATATAGCAGGACTCGTTCGTGGTGCCAGCAAAGGTGAAGGCCTGGGCAATAAATTCCTTGGAAATATCAGGGAGGTAGATGCCGTCATTCATGTTATTCGCTGTTTTGAAGACGAAAATATTCTGCGTGAAGAAGGTGCCATCAACCCCGTAAGCGATAAAGAAATTATTGAAACAGAACTGCAGCTGAAAGATCTTGAAAGCGTTGAAAAAAAACTTTCAAAGACGGAAAAAATGGCCAAGACAGATCCTAAAGCAAAAGTGGAACTGGAAATTTTAAAACGCTGTTTGGAACACCTCGAGCAGGGAAAGAATATCAGAACTCTTGGACTCACCAAAGAAGAAATGCCTGCCATCGCCGATCTATTTCTGCTTTCTTCCAAACCTGTACTTTATGTAGCGAATGTAGATGAACCTTCCATGCATACGGGCAACAAATACTCCGATGCTTTGATTGAAGCCGTAAAATCGGAAGATGCGGAGGTGATAGTAATGAATAACAATATTGAAGCCCAGATATCTGAAATGGACAATGCAGATGACCAGCAAATGTTCATGGAAGAATATAAAATGAAAGAACCGGCACTGAACCGTTTAATCAGTTCGGCTTATAAATTACTGAACCTGCAAACTTATTTCACTGCAGGCGTTCAGGAAGTACGTGCATGGACCATTGGCCAGGGATGGAAAGCCCCACAGGCCGCCAGTGTAATTCATACCGATTTTGAAAAAGGCTTTATAAAAGCTGAAGTGATCAGTTACGATGACTTTGTAAAATATGGCTCCGAAGCCGCTGCCCGCGAAAACGGAAGACTAAGGATCGAAGGAAAAGAATACATTGTGAAGGATGGAGATGTGATGCATTTTAGGTTTAATGTTTAGTGATGTTTAGAGGTTAGAGTTTAGTTGTTTAGTTGTTTAGTTGTTTAGTTGTTTAGTTATTTAGTTGTTTAGTTGTTTAGTTGTTTAGTAAGGTACACCCATTCACCATTCACCATTCACCATTCACTACTCACTACTCACCACTCACCACTCACCACTAAAACAACGCCCTGATCGCTGCCCGGCCCACATGAATGGTTCTTGTATCACCGGGTTTTCTTCCTTCGTATTGAAGATTCAATTCAAGATTATTCAACAGTCTTTTTGTAAGATCAATGGACCAGAGAAAATTCTGTCCAGGCAATAATCCATTCAGCATAATATAGCTTACTGTTGTATTGGCAGGATGATCATACCGGATATTATTATACGTAAATCTTCCTATGATTGAGCTGTTTTGAAGAACATTATATTTTGTTTCCATGCTCAGTGAATTGGAAACAGATTGCTCGCCACCATATTCTTCCTTATTATTTTTTACTTCCAGTTTATAGCTGGTTTGCAAACGAAAAACGGTTCCTCTCACAAAACTCAATTTGGGTTCTGCACTATAGGCATCCAGTTCATAATTGCGGTTGCCAAAAGAAGGCGTATACAAAGCATTCCTGCCCTTTTTCGTATGAAGGTCGAAAGTTAATGAAGCACTTAGGTTCCACCTTAATCGTGCGATCCAGTCATTCAACTCACGGCTTTCATATCCATATGTCAGCAAAGCTTTACCCGAGTTTTTAAGGTTGCTCACATCCAGCCCCCATTTGCTGGAATACCTGTTGAACGACAATGAATTGATGTAGGAGGTATTCAGGGTTAGTAAAGCTGTATCGGTAATGGCAAATTTAAAAGGATCAAATTCGAAGTTGCCCTGACTTATTGATTTTCGATGCCTCTGCATGGACGTTTGCAAACTAATGCGGGAAAGAAAATTTTTAAATCCTTTCAGCTCACCAACTAATAAAGCCCTCGGATTTAAATTAAAATTATAATTGAGCGTGATATAATTTGCCTTGGTGAACTGGTTGGTGGGAACAAAGATCCTGATGAATTTTGCCTGGTCCTGGAATAATGCGGTTTCAAATTCATTCAGTTGCTGAATACCATCATTATTATAATCATTCCAGGTAAATTCTCCCTGGCCTGCAGGAACTTCCAGGTAAGCAAAATCCCTTCTTTGCTCCTGCCCTGTTCCTAACTCGTACAATACATTTCCCGACAACAATCCTTTCCATTCATTAATTAAATATTCCGCCCTGCCTAAGATGGTATTATCGTTAGTCTGGCCCGATAGCGCCTGGTTATACACCCGCAAAACCCTGTAGGTACCATTGAACAGAAACTGGTGTTTATCACTTTTTAAAACCTCTGCCTGGAAATTTAAATTATAACTTCTGTCAGCACGATACAGTTTTTCCGATGTAGGATGTTTGTCGGCACGGGTGAAAAATGTTATTCCATACCTGTTCTTTTTATTCTCATCCGTTTTTAAATAAACAGAATAGGTATCGAAAGAAAAACTCTGTGCACTGAGTGTATCGGTTGCTTCGTTCTTCACTTCATTTTTCTCCAATGCATAACGAAATCCAAGGCGTATCATTTCTAAAGATTTCAGCTGTTTACTGAAGTCAATCACAGGCCTGATATAATTTCCTTTATCAAAGGCACTATTGAATTTTGTAAGCAAAAACTGGTTACTGAACTGCCATCCTCCTATTATTCCCTTGTGTTGAATAAGATTTTGAAATCCACTATAATCATCAGTTCGCAGGTAGGTCATGAACTGGTAAGACAGTGAATGATTGTTCTTATCTTTCAATTGTGTTGAAAGCCTCAGGATGTTTTCAGTTGCGGGATTCAAAATCAATGGCAGCCCCCATTCCCTGCTGAATTCAACATATCTTAATCTCTCTAAAGGCTTATATTTTTCCTGTACATATTCATGATCGATGTTGGATATCAATTCGAGTTTTTTTGAATTGTTCAACAAAACTGAGTTGGTATATTGAACCCTCGATGCAAACCCCCTGTCATCGCCACCATGTTTAGAAGAAAAGGTATTTACATCATAATTACTCATGGCCAATTCGGCTTTGATCGAATTATTTTTATTGATCTCGTAATCTGCACCCAGCGTTATTAACTGTTGTTTTTTGGGTGTAACCAAAATCATCACCGGTTCATACTGGCCCTGCCTGACTCCATTTATAGGTTCAACAAATTTGAAAACCCTTCCATTCGCACCATTAAAATCCGGGATATAATTTCCCTTTCCAATGCCAACATCTGTAAATGAAAGAGAAAATTTAGCAATTGCAGGATCAACAGAATAACGATAAAAAGAATCGGTTATGGCACCAGAGGTATAATACACCTTTTCGTATAAAATCTTATCCGCAGAAAAGCTGTCTTCATAAATCGTGGGATAAAATGCATTGTTCAAACTATCGCCAACATCAAACAAAAACTGCTTTTGATTGGCATCTAATGTTTGGTTAATCTGAGAATTTTTTGCATCGCTGTTATTGAAGGCTCCTATCTTTAGTTTGAATTTTTCATTTACCGCCAGTTCCTGGTAGAGGTAAAGGTTGGCATTGAGGTAATTTCTTTCTGCATATTCAAATTCAATTTGAATACGCGAATCCTTTGTGATCATCCTTCTCGGCATAAAACTCACTTCTGCTGTATTGTAATTGATGATATAATCCTGGTCTTCTCCTCTCTGCATCAGTTCACCATCAATAAAAACCCTTTCTGTATTGGCAAGAACAATAAAAAAGAATTCATTGTTGGCCCCAGTTAAACGGTAGGGCCCCTGGTTACCTTCCAATCCCATAAAAACATTCCTGGTAAACTTTCCTTTTGCAATGGAACCACTTACAAGAGTATTGGATTGAACTGAGGGAGATAATTGGGTTTTGGTTTGAAAAGAAATTCCCTGCAGCCTTTTATAAAAATTCAAAAAATAAAGATTGTTCTGCCTGATGTCTATATCACCCAGGTTCAGTTCCCAGTTCCGCTTTTTAAACTGTAAAAAGATCTGGTCAAATTCATTCAGTTGCTGGGTTGTGCCATCGGGTTGAATAGGAAGGTTATTATCGGTTAGTGCAACGGCAATTTCAATACTGTCTTTCAACATTCCATTTAACTGCAATTGCACTGAAGAATTCACCACGGCATCCTGGTTATTTCCAAAAGAAAGCGATCTTCCAAAACTTCCGTTCGATTGAATATTCCCAAAATCAAAAAAACCACCACCCTCCTGTTGTTCATTCTTATTAAATTCAAATGGAGCCGCATAAAAACGATTCATCACACTATCATAATTCATGCGCTGCGCAACGGCATTAAAACGAAAAGGAAATACCCTGTAAGAAACTTCTACCGAATCAATTGCCGGCACCTGATGCCATAAAAGAATGGCATTTATATAATCGAGCCTGTAATGATTGCTGTCGGGATAATTTATAGAAAAGGTACCGGGAATAATGCTTAAACTATCTAAAAAAAGACTGTCGGCCACAACAGCCAGTTTCTTGCTGCGCAGGTTGGATGCCTGTCCTGTTGACACAGGATCCTGCGTCCTTCCTTCCAAGGAAAAAACGATCAAAAATCCCACGAGCAGTATGCGGCAAAAAAGCTTCAATCAACAGGTTTTTCAGGCATGGTAAAATTGCCAATTTTTAACGTGGAAACATAGGAATAATTGTAATTCAATGGGTTTGGCGGCTTAAAATTGATGCAATCCCCGGATTTCTCACGTGGCTCCAACAAAAAAAAGGTTGAAACCAATGTTCCAACCTTTTAAAATCTTATTTCAAAAACTATTTATCTGCAGATAAGCCTGCAACCAGGTAATCTTTGTGCATGCGGGAAATGTTGGTGATGGAGATCTCCTTCGGACAAACCGCTTCACAGGCACCAGTGAAGGTGCAGCTTCCAAATTCTTCAGCATCCATTTGTGCTACCATGCTTAACACACGGTTCTTTCTTTCCGGCTGGCCCTGTGGCAACAATGCCAGGTGGGCAACTTTTGCAG
>JAEZCV010000207.1 GCA_023429985.1 Bacteroidota bacterium
TCCGGTAAAAAAAGTACTTTTGCTCATGTTTAGTTGTTGTGTTGTAACTCCAAACTAAACAAAAAAGGGGAAGTCTTCGGACTTCCCTTTTCCTTTTATTTAATTAACTTTCCCCGGACAACAGTGATTCACCATTCACCATTCACTACTCACTACTCACCACCTAACAACCCCTCCACCAAACTTTTCCATTGCAATTTGGCAAAGCCCGAGATAGCACCGGTCGCTACAGCTGCATTCCTTGCTTTATCAATTATTTTATTGGCATCGGTATTAGGCTTTTCATTACGGCCATAAACACCTGTTTTTATTTTATTGCCCTGGAGGCAAACAATAAATGAAGATGTTGCATCATCTTTAAAAAAATGAGCAACATCTTCATTATCATTTAAAGGGTTGGAGGCCGGCCTTACCCTTAATGCTGTAAATCTTTCTTCTCCTTCGTTCTCTTCATCAATAGTTTCAACCCTCACCCAGTCATAACCATTGCCGGTGTCTGATCCGGGACCTGGAATATCTATACGAAAATGATCTCCTTTCTGCACCATTCTTTCTATTTCATTTCCTTTCTCATCTGTGAGTTGAAAATCTGCCGTAGTCTTACCGGCATACTGGTGCCAGCAATTAGGATTCAGTAATCTTTCACGCACTTGTTTATAAAATGCAAGGGCTGAAGCATTGCTTTCAAAAATTCTTTCCGATTCTGTATTAGTTTCCACACCGGAATGATTCTCCGGCACCGACCTTTTCTCTTTCATCAGACCTTTAATTTTCCTTCCGCTCCTTCAGCAAGCGATTTACCTGTTACTACCGATGCTGCGATTTTTAAAAAAGCCACCATTTTCCCGGTTTCAGCATCCCAATAATAATTATTCTGGGGTTCAACTTTTAACAACGCAAGGTTCGGATCTTCAACACCGTTAGGAAACCATGCTTTAACAATAGGCGACCATTTATCTTTAATGGTTGATTTATCAGTAACAACACTTGCCTTTCCCCAAACATCAAGGTAGCTTTCTTTCCCGGGGTGGGCATATACCAGGTGAACTTTATTATCGCGGCTCACCTCTTCCACTTTTATAGATCTGATATCTGTGAAGAACCACAGGGTTCCGTTTTCCTCTACTTCAATGGTAGCCATTGGTCGCGTATGATCATTTTCGGGATTATTGGTGATGAACATACACACATTGATATCATTTACCAGCTTTCTGAATTTTTTCAGTGCTTCATCGCTTTGAAGATTCTTTTCCATAGTAATTCTTTTCTTCTTTAGTTAAAAAAATATGCCATTTAGCCGGGGAGGTCCAACTCAGCAATAGCATCCTTTTCAGGTATTAAACCAATTTTTACTGAATGCAAAATGGCTTCCGAACTGTGTTTGAAAAAACAACAGGGCACACCGGCCGATTCTATTTTGTATAAAACATCTTTCACCTTCTGATGATTTTCCTTGTGAATGTCACGTATATATACTGCGTGTATCTGTTTTGGAAAATGACTCACCAATGATTCATAGATATAAGGATCATGTTGTGAACTATCGCCCAGTAAAACAAATCTTTGCCTCGGGTAAGTTTCCAGTATCCTTACTATCCTGGTAAATTTCCCCTGGTGATTGTTTTGACCTGTCTTTAATAGTTGATGTAATTGTTTTAGCTGATTTAACAAAAAAACACCGCGCGGAATTTCATTAATGGAAGTAAATTCATTGATATAATCATAAAGGTTCCACTCGCTGCTGGAAACAAAAAAGAAAGGGTTAGGTTCATTTTCTTTTGTATTGGAATTTGCCAGCAACTGGTAATGTCTTACCGATCCTTCAAATGGTTGCCGGCTCCTGGCATTTTGCGTGAATAGAACATATAATCTTTTTCTGAGGTTGGCAGAATGCGAAATAAGAAAAGTGTCATCAATATCGGATATAAATCCATATTGCGTAGCATGGGGTACATAGATACTTCCACTGGAAAAGGCAAAAAATTTTCCATCCCTGCCAGCTTTAACTTTCACCTGGTGCCAGCCTTCAGGTAAAGGAGGGTCATCTTTCCAGTTGAATTTGAAAAAACCTTCATCATCGGTTTTGGTTTTCAAAACCTTTCCTTCCCATTCCATTTCCACATCTGCATAGGGGAAAGGCTTTACCATAAAAAGTCGCAGCAATGCCCAGGTATTATAAATAAAACTTTTCCGAAACCTTCTCGGAGGAAGTGGGCTGAATGTAAACACATGCCCATAAATACTTAATCTTTCATGATGCCCATAACCATTATAAACTTTTACAGTGGGATGATTGGTGAGTCCCAGCCACTGTAAAATGCGGGCTTTTAATCCTCGTTTTTTTGTCTGGTCGGTTCTTTGCATACATGGTAATTATACAATAAGTATGCACAACGAGGCTCCGAAGATTTTATTCGTGATCAATCCCATTTCGGGAGGAAAGGAAAAAACAGACTGGGAAGTATCAATTCGCGAATATTTTTCAGGCAAACCGCATGTTATTGAATTTTATATATTGAATGGAAGGGATGATAAATCCTCTTTAAGGCATTATATACAACTTCTCAGGCCTGCCAGGGTGGTTGCGGTTGGCGGCGATGGAACGGTGAAGATGCTGGCAGAAATGTTAAAGGAAACCACGGTTCAACTGGGAATTCTTCCCGCAGGTTCCGCAAATGGTATGGCCAAAGAACTAGATATACCGCTTGATCCGGAGGAAGCGCTTCAAATAATTGAGCATGGAAAACCTAAACAGGTTGACCTGATCAGGATCAATGAAGAGGAGATCTGCCTCCACCTCAGCGACCTTGGATTAAATGCCATGCTGGTTAAAAGTTTTGAGCAATCTTCCGGCCGTGGTATGTGGGGATATGGCCGTTCTGTTTTACAAATGCTTTTTCAAAAAAGAAAAATGAATGTCAATATAGAAATTGATGGAAAAACGATAAAGCGAAGTGCTTACATGGTGGCCCTGGCAAATGCCCGGAAATATGGTACAGGCGCAAATATCAACCCCGATGGAAATATTGCCGACGGCATTTTTGAAGTGGTAGTGATCAGAAAGATCAACCTTTTGGAGATTTATAAATCTATATTCACCAACAGGTCCTTTCATCCACGCAGAATTGAAATTTTTCCTGCCCGGGATGTGAAAATTCAAACGAACAGAAGGGTTCACTTTCAGGTTGATGGAGAGTATAAGGGCAAATTCACAAAAATTGAGGCGCGCATATTAAAAGGTGTTTTAAATCTGGTTCTACCCGTTGAAAAGGCTGATCTGGCATGAGATTTTAAGTTTTATAGAAAACAATAATTATGGATGAATTAGAACTTAGAGGCCGTTGGAATGAACTGAAGGGTAAAGCCAAACAGGCCCATGGAAATTTAACCGATGACGACGTAAGATGGGAAGAGGGTAAAGACGATGAGTTTTTTGGTCGTATGCAAACCAAACTCGGAAAAACAAAAGATGAAGTAGTTTCCTGGATCAGGTCATTAGGCACTGGCCGTGACTAGTTTGTAAAGTTCATTCTTATAAAAGGGGAGTGGTTACCTTTGTGGCATGCATTACGTTTCCGTAGAAAACATTGCCAAATCATTTGGAATCAAGCCCCTTTTTGAAAATCTTTCCTTCCATATTTCTGAGGGCGATAAAATTGCCCTTGTTGCACGTAACGGTTCGGGCAAAACCACGCTTCTTAAAATACTTTCCGGAAAAGAAAATGCCGAAGAAGGGAAAGTATGGATCAATAAAAATGTAGATGTTGCTTTGTTTGAACAGGACCCCCAACTTGATGAAGGCAGATCTGTTCTCGATAATATCTTTCACGTATCTCATCCCATCATTCAGTCGATTAAAGAATACGAAGCCGCAGTGGAAAGTGGGGATGAAAACAAGATCAGTTCAACCCTTATTAAAATGGATGAACTCAATGCCTGGGATTTTGAGGCCCGTGTACGCCAGATCCTTGGTAAGCTGAACATCCACCAGTTGCAACAGGATGTTTCCACGCTCAGTGGCGGACAAAGAAAAAGGATCGCGCTTGCCAAAACCTTGATCGATATTGGCTTTGAACATAAACATGTATTGCTCATCATGGATGAACCAACCAACCATCTTGATGTTGGAATGGTAGAATGGCTGGAACATTACCTCACAAAGGAGAATGTAACCTTATTACTGGTTACGCATGACCGTTATTTTTTAGATGCTGTTTGCGAAGAAGTATGGGAACTGGAAGATGGAAAACTTTATGTGCATAAAGGTAATTATGAAAACTTCCTGGAAAAGAAGGCTGCAAGAGAAGAGAGCGAAGCGGCCAGCATAGATAAGGCAAAGAATACTTATCGAAAAGAACTGGAATGGATGCGCAAACAACCCAAAGCGCGAACCACCAAATCTAAAAGCCGCCAGGATGCCTTTTATGTTGTAGAACAAAAAGCTAAACAGCAATTAAAAGAACAGCAACTGGAACTGCAAAGTAAAATGAGCCGACTGGGAGGCAAAACCGTTGAACTTAAAAAAGTTTACAAAAGCTATGGCGATAAAACAATTTTAAAAGGCTTTGACTACAGCTTCAAAAAAGGAGAGAGGGTAGGTATTGTGGGGAAGAATGGTGCCGGGAAATCAACTTTCATTAATATTATCCAGGAACTGGAGCCCGTTGATTCAGGAAAAGTAAATATTGGTGATACAGTTGTGTTTGGAAATTATTCGCAGCAGGGCCTGGAAATAAAAGAGGATATGCGCGTTATTGAATTTGTAAAGAATATTGCGGAAAATTTTCCTTTGGCAAATGGCGGATCATTAAGTGCAGCTCAGTTTTTAAATCTCTTTCTTTTTCCACCCGAACAACAATACACCTACATCAGTAAATTAAGCGGGGGAGAAAAAAGAAGACTGCATTTATTAACTGTGCTTTTCCGAAATCCAAACTTTCTTATTCTCGATGAACCAACGAACGATCTTGACCTTCCAACTTTATCAGTGCTTGAAAATTTCCTTGCCGAATTCCAGGGTTGTTTATTAATAGTGAGCCATGACCGTTATTTTATGGACAGGCTGGTAGATCATCTTTTTGTTTTTGAAGGTGATGGGGTGGTTACAGATTATCCTGGTAACTATACTCAATTCAGGATCACTCAAAAACAAAAAGAAGAAGCAGAAAGCCAGGAACGTAAGTCGGAACTAGTTAAACCTGCAGAAGTAAAGCAGGTAAAAAGAAAGGTTTCATTTAAAGAACAAAGAGAATTTGACATGCTGGAAAAGGAACTTTCAGATTTAAATGCTGAAAGAACCACAATAACCGAACAACTTTCTTCAGGCAACCTTGATTTTGAAACAATCTCTCAATTATCCGAGCGCATTTTAAAGATCAATAACCTCCTTGAAGAAAAAGAAATGCGCTGGCTTGAATTGAGCGAAATCATTGAGCAATAAGGTGTTATTTTAATGCCACTAAAAAGCCCCTGAAATTTTTCTAAGTAAATCAGCCATCCACCAAAATTCATGCGCATATAATTGCAAATAAGAAGATTATTGATTAGATTTAGAATATCCAATCTTCTGGAAAAACAATTGGTAAGGTTCCCTTTGAAGGCTATTCATTTAAACCAGTTGTTATGAAAAAATTAACCTCTCTTTTTTATGACGAAAAGTACCAGGGTGCTTTAATCGCCGCGCTGATTTTTGGTTTGGTCATCATGGTATTTATTTCCATGTTTGTCTTTTAAATAATCAACAGAATTCCCCTCCGGGGGAATTTTTTTAAATGGGTTCTCTTAGCCGAATCCCAGCGGCCCTTTATTTCCCCACCTGCCTGCGTATAAATACCAGGTAAAAGTTCGCAGTTGATTTTGGTAGAAATACGGTAAATCACGAAAAATTTCGAGCAGAACTACAATTGTTTGGCGCTTGCTGCCTTTGTAATTTTGAGTCCAGGTCCAGTTAAATCCATACTTATGAAAAAACGCTACACATATTTTATATATGCATTAGTTGCTGTACAGCTTTCTTTTTCTTCTGCATATGCCCAGTGTTCCGACGGATCTACACAGGGAACCACAGCATTCGACACCACCATTCAATTTCCTACTGGCGTAAACAACACCCAGGTGCAGTTTCCAAAATTCGATCCGCAGGAAGCTATGGTAACATGTGTGCGTTTGATTGTTACCATTACCGGAATAATTGATACTGTTGCTATGCAGAACTATTCTGCATCTTCTCAAACGGCGAGTTTTGTATATAACAGGAAAGATTCTATGTCGGGACCAGGTTTAACACCACCCCTGGCACATAGCTCAAATGATAATTTTGGGCCTTATAATCTAACACCTTATGATGGAATTCCGGGATCAGGATCCGACTTCCAGGCTTTGCCCCGGGATACTGTATTGCAGCAGGTAATGATAAGAACACTTACAGATTCAACGGCTATTTCGGAATTTTATGGATTAGACAGTGTTACTTATAACTATAATATCAACGTAACAACATCGGCTATTATTTCAGGAGGTAGCAGTTCAAGCCTTGTACTCACTTCGGCCCTTGTTAATTTCAGGCTTGAATATTGTACCTGCCCAATTGCAGTGTTGCCTATGAACCTGAAGCAGTTCATTGTAAAAAAATCAGGCGACCACACCGCTATTCTTCAATGGAAAGCTTTGGACTCGAAAGAATCTTATTATTATGAAATTGAAACAAGTCGTGATGGGTTCAACTATTCCAAGATAGGTGCGGTAAATAAGAAAACCGACAACCTGCTTTCTTCCTATTCTTTTGTGCATGATCTTGAGAAGGCTGCATCCGGAAAATATTTTTACAGGTTAAAGCAGGTATGGGCTGACGGTAATTATAAATATTCAGAAATCAGGTATATAGAATTTGAAGATGCCAGGTTTTTGAATGTGAACATATTTCCGAATCCCTCATCAGGCCAGGCAGCATTGAAATTTGTTGCAGCAAAACCTGGTGAATATTCAATTGAAGTAACCAATGCACAGGGACAGCTGGTAATAAAAAAGCTGGTAAACATCTCTTCCACCGATTACATTCCATTAACCATTTCAAATAAAGGAATGTATTATGTGAAAATCATGGAAACAACCTCCAAAACATTTTGTATCAGGCAGCTGGTAATTCAATAAGGTAGATCTGTTTAAATCATCTAAAGGTTATCGCCAGGTAACCTTTTTTATTTTTCTGGGGCAGGCTGCCTATTTTTATAGATTAATTAGTTGTATGGCCAATCCCGGTTTTTCTATTCCCCGCATTCTCGAAGTTTTAGATATCAATGCGCTTAATGAAATGCAGGAAACTTCCCTGGAAGTAACACAAAAGGAAGATGAGCTTATTATTCTTTCCGCAACAGGTTCTGGTAAAACGCTTGCTTTTCTTTTGCCTCTTGTTAGAGATATGGAAATTCCGGTATCCTCAACACAGGCAATGATCATTGTTCCTTCGCGCGAACTTGCCCTGCAAATTGAACAGGTTTTCAGGTCCATGCAAACAGGTTTGAAGATCACGGCATGTTATGGCGGGCATAAACGCGAGATCGAAGAAAATAATCTGTTGCAACCTCCTGCCATTATTGTTGGAACGCCTGGAAGAATTGCTGACCATTTAAGAAGAGGCAACATTACAAAGGATTCGATCACACATCTTGTATTAGATGAATTTGATAAAACTCTTGAAACAGGATTTGTAGAGGAGGTTGAATATATATTTTCCGAATTAAGTTCTGTAAAAAAGAAAATCCTCACGTCTGCCACCGAAGCAGTTGACATCCCGGGTTTCTTTAAACTAAATGCAACCAAAAAACTAGATTTTCTACCTGGAGACAAATCAACTACCGAAGCTTTAAGCATTCAGGTGTTGAAGTCGCCGGAAAAAGATAAAATTGAATCGGTATTTAAACTTATCTGCTATTTAGGAAATCGTTCAAGTATTATTTTCTGTAACCATCGCGAGGCAGTTGAAAGAACCAGTAAAATGCTTGCCGATAAAGGTATCATCAATACTTATTACCATGGTGCTATGGAGCAAAAGGACCGGGAAGTGGCCCTGGCTAAATTCAGGAATGGCAGTATCAATTTTCTTGTTACCACCGATCTTGCTTCAAGAGGACTGGACATATCCAACATTCGCTACATCATTCATTACCATCTTCCTGCAACCGAAGAAGTATTTACACACCGCAATGGAAGAACGGCAAGAATGGATGCCAGTGGAACGGCTATCCTGGTTCTTAACGATGAAGAGAAGTTGCCGGATTATATTAAATCAGAAGTTGAAAACATATCGCTTCCCGATGAACTTGAACTTCCGGAAAAACCAAAATGGACAACATTTTTCATTGGTGCAGGAAAAAAGGACAAGGTAAACAAGATCGATATTGTTGGATTTTTTTCCAACAGGGGTGAGTTGAAAAAAGAAGATATTGGAATAATTGAAGTGAAGGATTTCTTTTCATTTGCTGCCATAAGAAAAGTAAAAGCCAGCAACGTATTGCAATTGATCAAAGGACAAAAGATCAAGAACCAGAAAGTTAAGATCGATATTGCTAAATAAATTTTGAACTAATTGTAAAAAAAATACTCCGCTTTTAACGGAGTATTTTTATTTGATTTATTCAGATCATCTTAAAAATACCAGTTCCCTGTATTTTGGTAATGACCATTCTTTATCATCAACCATTTGTTCCAGTTTATCTACATGGTATCTTAACTCGCTGAAATATTTTTCTTTTACTTCTGTACAATAACCAATGGCTTTCTCCCTGGTATCTTCAATATGATTGCATTTTTTTCTGGCTTCCGTCATTTCTTCTGCAAGCACACTCACTTTGTTGATATGCCCCGAGATCTTGTTCAGCATTTCGGTGCGCTGGGTACATAAACCATCTGCAAGTCCTGCTTCTTTTAAACCTCTTACATTTTCAAGTAAAGTATTCTGGTACCTGATAGCTGCAGGCAATACATGGTTGTGTGCCAGTTCAGCCATTAACCTGCTTTCGATCTGTACTTTCTTAATGTATTTCTCCAATTCAATCTCATGTCTTGCTTCCAGTTCGGTATGCGAATAGATCTTGTTGTTCTGAAATAAATTCATGGCCTTTTCGGTTACCATGGCATCCAAAGCAAGTGGAGTGGTTTTTAAATTAGGAAGTCCGCGGCGCTCTGCTTCCTGCTCCCACTCTTTACTGTAACCATCACCTTCAAACAATATTTTTTCACTGTCAACAATGTATTCACGAATCACATGCATGATGGCGATCTCTTTCTTTTCTCCTTTTTCAATCAAAGCATCAACATCCTTTTTAAAATTTTTCAAAGTTTCTGCCATGATGGTATTTAAAACCGTCATGGGATTGGCGCAATTAGCAGTGGATCCAACAGCCCTGAATTCAAATTTATTTCCTGTAAAAGCAAATGGAGAGGTGCGGTTCCTGTCGGTATTATCCATCATCAGTTCCGGAATGCTCCTGTGTATTTCCATCTTCAACATACTTTCATCCGTTTCATCCATATTCTCCGTTACCCTTTCCTTCACTTCATTTAATACTCGGGAAAGGTATTGTCCAATAAACACAGAAATGATAGCAGGTGGTGCTTCATTGGCGCCCAAACGAAAATCATTACTTGCCGAGGCAATGGAAGCTCTTAACAAATCGGCATAGTCATGCACGGCTTTAATGCTGTTGACAAAAAATGTCAGGAACATTAAATTCGTCTTTGGTGTTTTTCCCGGAGCAAGCAGGTTAATGCCTGTATCGGTGGCAAGGCTCCAGTTGTTATGTTTACCACTTCCATTAATTCCTGCAAATGGTTTTTCATGTAACAACACTCTTAATTTGTGGCGGGCAGCAACACGACTCATAACATCCATGAGCAAGGTGTTATGATCTACTGCGATATTTACCTCTTCAAAAATAGGTGCACATTCAAATTGCGCGGGCGCCACTTCATTATGACGTGTACGCAAAGGAATTCCAAGCCTGTAACTTTCTTTTTCAAAATCTCTCATGAAAGCATAGATCCTTTCAGGAATGGATCCGAAATAATGATCTTCCAGTTGTTGCCCCTTAGCAGGGTTATGGCCAAATACAGTGCGACCGCATAACAATAAATCTGGTCTTGCATTGAACAAACCTTCATCTACCACAAAATATTCCTGTTCCCATCCTAATGTTGGAACAACGCGGCTCACATTACGATCGAAATAATGACAAACATCAACGGCTGCATGGTTAATGGCCTCAATTGCTTTTAACAATGGGGCTTTATAATCCAGTGACTCACCTGTATAGGAAACAAAAATGGTAGGAATGCAAAGTGTTTTTCCATAACCAATATCCATGATAAATGCAGGTGAAGATGGATCCCATGCTGTATATCCACGTGCTTCAAAAGTTGCCCGCAATCCTCCGCTTGGGAAGGAAGAGGCATCGGGTTCCTGCTGTATCAATGCATCACCTTCAAATTGCTCGATAGGTGTGCCATCACTCTTTAATGTAAAAAACGAATCATGCTTTTCTGCTGTTGTACCGGTTAAGGGCTGAAACCAGTGTGTATAATGTGTAACACCCTTTGTTTCTGCCCATGCCCGGATGCCGTTGGCAATTTGGGCGGCCATGGATCGGTCGATCTTTTGCCCGGCTTTGATAGAGCCCATCAGGCTTTTAAATGCTTCATCACTCAGGAACTGGCGCGCTACCTGGTCGGTAAATACGTTTTCCGCAAAAATGGCAGTGATCTTGGTAGTGTTGGTAGCTTCGCAAATAACCTCTTTAGGTTCCAGCAGGTTTTTTAAAGCATTAAATCGAAGTGACATATGAAGAAGTTTCAACAAAGGAAATGTATTCCGAAGAAAAATGAAAAAATTTTCGGGAATTGAGGGAAATTGGTGGATAAAACCACTAAAAACTCATCTTTTTTTAATGAGGTAATAGAAAAATTGGAAAATTGGACGGAAAAACCAATATTTTAATTTTTCTTCATATCACCTAGAATCAGGTCGTTTATCTTTTTCCAGTCGATATAGGCGGCCATGGGAACAATTAAAAAGGGGAGAATTATGCTGCGGTAGCGAACGATGGCACCTACTACATTTACGCTATAACCAATGATCATCAGCACGGAAAAAGAAAAAAACAGGCAAAACAGCAGAAAAGGATTAATTGTTCTTTCACGGGTTCGCCAAACCAGGAAAATTAAAAAAAACAGGATAAGAATGTTGATCTCCACCGCCGCGGCCAGAGAGAGCAGGTGCCTAACATCGGTGGGAAAGGGTCTTAAAATGCTTAATGTAAAAGCCTGGGGCGCTTGCAAAATAAAGCTTTTGACAGATGGTTCAAGTGCTGCTACATTTACTGCCGAACCTCCTCCAAGAGACCGGAATTCGCCTTGTTTTATAGCTAATACTTTTGGAAAATCAAATCGTGGATGAATATATTTCCCGGTAAAAAATACGAACAGGAACCCGGTGTACACAATAAAAAAAGTTCTTAAATGATGTTTTTGAAGCCGGTGTGCCATCGTCCAGGTAAATAATCCTCCCAGCAAGGGAAGCAGAAGGAAATTTCGAAGGGCCAGCACCATAAACATTCCCAGCAGAATTGTACATACACGGCCTGCTTTGAATTGTTTTTCTTTCAACCCAAAATAAAAGCTGTAAACAACCAGTGCAATGCCCGTAAAAATCAGTCCGTCCTTATGCAATCCGCTGGTCCAGTATAAAAAAGACGGTACTAAAAAAGTTGCCAGCAGAACAGGTATTTTTTTCCCTGGAAATTCTTCCTTCATTACCCGGAAAATTGCCAAGGGTCCAAACATTGATAGAAAACTGAAAAATATGAGGTTGGTATAATAATTACCAAGACTAAGCAGGTTAAAAATGGAAAGTATCTTAATAAAAAAATTTCCTTTGAAATCGTTCCACCACGAATCTTTGGTTACAAGAAAATTCGTGTAACCATTATCGTAGTTATTCCGGAAAAGGCTTTTAAAAAATTCGGCGGGGTCTGATTTCAGCAGGTAAAATTCCTGGATGCTTTCATAATGATAGGCCCAGGTATCAACCATTTGAGCCAGGTTTCCATAATACACACCAATCCAGCCATAAAAAATACCTGCCATCACTTTTAAAAGAAAAAAAATGATCAGCTGCGAGGAGGTAAGTCCTGAACGGGTGAAAAATTTTACTTTGGTAACCAGCCACGCAAAAAAGATCAGGTAGGCCGCAAACAGGAGATGATCCAAATTAATTTAGGTTTTCCGGCACAAAATAGAAAAACTTAAGCACTAAGTTAAGCACCCGGTTTTATGGGCCTAACCTGGAAAAGGCTAACTCCTTAAGGGATAACCCTGTTTTTCAAACACGATTTTATTTCTTTCCCGCATCACCTTAGCTTTGCCATCCATGGAAATCACAGCAAAGACCGCACAACAGCTCCGTTTAACCGAAGAAGAATTTGAATTAATTAAGAAGAAACTGGGCCGGACGCCCAATTTTAATGAACTCTGTGCTTTTTCGGGCATGTGGAGTGAACATTGCAGCTATAAGAATTCTATCAAATGGCTGAAAACACTTCCACGGGAAGGTGCTAAAATGCTGGTGAAGGCCGGTGAGGAAAATGCAGGCCTCATGGATATTGGCGATGGATATGGCGTTGTTTTTAAGATTGAATCGCACAACCATCCTTCTGCCATTGAACCCTTCCAGGGTGCTGCAACCGGTGTTGGCGGAATTCATCGAGATATATTTACAATGGGTGCCCGGCCCATCGCTGCATTAAATTCTTTGCGCTTCGGTGATCTTTCCGAACAAAAAACTCAACACCTTCTTGCAGGAGTAGTTCATGGTATTGGCCATTATGGTAATTGTTTTGGGGTTCCCACTGTAGGTGGTGAAATTTATTTCGACAAATGTTATCATACTAATCCACTGGTAAATGCTATGAGTGTTGGTATTGTAAAAGCAGGAAAAACCGTTTCTGCAACTGCCCTTGGCGAAGGCAATCCTGTAATGTATGTGGGTAGTGCTACCGGGAAGGATGGAATTGGCGGTGCTTCTTTTGCTTCTGCCGATATTACTGCCGAAAGCACGGAAGAACTTCCTGCCGTTCAGGTAGGCGATCCATTCCAGGAAAAAAAATTACTCGAAGCATGTCTTGAAGTGATTGAAACGGGTGCTGTTGTGGGCATGCAGGATATGGGTGCTGCGGGTATTATTTGCTCAACCGCCGAAATGAGTGCAAAAGGTGAAGTGGGCATGCATATCGATTTAGATAAAGTGCCTACGCGGCAACAACAAATGAAAGCCTGGGAACTCCTGCTTTCCGAAAGCCAGGAAAGAATGCTGTTGGTGGTTGAAAAAGGAAAGGAAGATGTTGTAAAAAAGGTTTTCGATAAATGGGACCTGGAAAGTGCAGTGATCGGCCATGTAACCACAGATAAATTGCTGAAGTTTTATGTGGATGGAAAACTGGAAGCAGAAATTCCTGCCGAAGAACTGGTGCTGGGCGGCGGTGCTCCGCAATACGATCGTGAATATAAAGAGCCCTCTTATTTTAAAAAGATCGCGCAATTTAAACCTGAAGACGTGAAGCTGCCGGGTGATCTGAAGAACGTTGCCCAAAAACTCGTTCAACTTCCTTCCATTGCTTCCAAAAGATGGATATATAATCAATACGACAGCATGGTGGGAACTGTAAATGCTTCTACGAATGCACCCAGCGATGCTGCTGTTGTTCTGGTTCAGGAAACAGGTAAGGCCTTAGCAGTTACAGTTGATGTAAACAGCCGTTATGTTTATGCCGATCCTTATAAAGGTGCCATGATTGCCGTTGCCGAAGCGGCCAGGAATATTGTTTGTACCGGGGGCATACCTTTAGGTGTAACCAACTGTTTGAATTTTGGAAATCCTTTCGATCCCGAAGTGTATTTCCAGTTTGTAAATGCTATTAAAGGTATGGGTGAAGCCTGCCGCAAGTTTGATACACCTGTTACCGGTGGAAACGTAAGCTTTTACAACCAGAACCCCGATGGTCCTGTTTTTCCTACTCCAACCATTGGCATGGTAGGATTGATCAACGATCCTGCAAAGAAGATGACAATGAATTTTAAATCTTCCGGTGATGTACTATATATTCTTGGACCAGTAAATGATGATATCTCATCTTCTCAATACCTGAGTAAAATTGCCGGTGTTGAATATTCTCCGGCACCCTATTTCAACCTTGATGAGGAATTTAAGGTGCAACAAATTTTAATGCAGCTGATTGAAAAAGATCTGATACAATCTGCGCACGATATTAGCGAGGGTGGTTTGTTTCTAACCTTATGTGAAAGTGGTTTTGTAAACGATCTTGGTTTTGAAATTCAAACCCGGGATGGAATTCGAAAAGATGCTTTTCTTTTTGGTGAAGGACAGAGCAGGGTAGTGGTTTCGGTAAGTGCAGCACAAACAGCATCATTTGAAAAACTGGTTAAAGATGTTCCATTCACAAAAATCGGCCGCGTGCATAATAAAAATATTTCAATTGATGGTAATGACTGGGGTGCAATCAGCAATTGGAAAAACATGTATGATACGGCCATTGAGAAAATGCTTTCGAAGGAACTTGTTTCAGAGGGCGCTTTGGGAATGATATAATGTTAAGGGTTTTTCCACAACCTTGTTAAAACCTTTTTTCTCACTATAATTTTTACTTAGGTTTGCATGACCTCCCGGAAGTTTTTGACCATTCCGCTGGTCATTATTTTTTTAAGCAACCTTCTTTTCGGTTGCTAACCAGCTTTCAGATAATCATTTTTTATGGCCAAGTATATTTTTGTTACAGGTGGTGTTACTTCTTCATTGGGAAAAGGCATCATCGCCGCTTCATTAGCCAAGCTTTTGCAGGCAAGGGGATTAAAAGTTACCATTCAGAAATTCGATCCATATATAAACGTGGATCCGGGAACGCTGAACCCCTATGAACATGGTGAATGTTTTGTTACTGAAGATGGTGCAGAAACCGATCTTGATCTTGGCCATTACGAAAGGTTTTTGAACATCTTTACTTCACAGGCAAATAATGTAACTACGGGAAGGATCTACCAGACCGTTATCAATAAGGAAAGGGAAGGCGCATACCTGGGAAAAACAGTGCAGGTAATCCCACACATCACCGATGAAATAAAAAGAAGGATGTTGCTGTTAGGACAGCAAAATGAATTTGATGTTGTGATATCGGAAATTGGGGGTACTGTGGGTGATATTGAATCCCTTCCTTACATAGAAGCAATCCGCCAGCTGCAATGGGAACTTCCGGATGAGGACCTGCTGGTTGTGCATCTTACACTCATACCTTATTTGAAAGCAGCAAAGGAATTAAAAACCAAACCTACGCAGCACTCTGTAAAGATGCTTAGTGAAAGTGGGGTTTTCCCGGATGTAATTGTGTGCAGAACCGAAGAACCGCTTACTCCTGAATTAAAAAAGAAGATTGCACTGTTTTGTAATGTAAAAGCCGATGCTGTAATTGAAGCACCAGATGCCAACACCATTTATGAAGTGCCTTTGCTGATGATGAATGAAAAACTGGATGTTATTGTTTTGAAGAAACTAAACATCACCGAATTTCATGATGCAGAAATGTCGAAATGGAAGGAGTTTCTTGATAAACTGAAATATCCTAAAGCAAAAATTACAATTGGCCTGATCGGTAAATATGTTGAGTTGCAGGATGCTTACAAATCCATTCTCGAATCATTTATTCATGCCGGTGCCATTAACGAATGTAAGGTGCAGGTTCTGCCTATTCATTCCGAATTCATTACGCCCGAAAATGTTGCTGAAAAGCTGGAGAACCTGGATGGGCTGCTGGTGGCTCCCGGATTTGGATACAGGGGCGTGGAAGGAAAGATCACTGCTGTAAAATTTGCGCGCGAAACCGGGCTTCCATTTTTTGGTATTTGTCTGGGAATGCAGATGGCTGTAATTGAATTTGCCAGGAATGTTCTGGGAATTGCAGATGCACAGTCTTCCGAAATGGATCCGAATGCAACTGAGCCTGTAATAGATATGATGGAAGAACAAAAGAAGATAACAGCAAAGGGTGGTACCATGCGTTTGGGAAAATACCCTTGTTCCATTAAACCCAATACACTTGCTGCTTCTGTTTATAAAGACCTTAATATTAGTGAAAGGCATCGCCATCGCTACGAATTCAATAATAAATACCTGGAACAATTTGAAAAGAATGGTATGACCGCCAGTGGTACCAACCCCGAAACAGGCCTGGTTGAAATTATGGAGATCAACGCACATCCTTTTTTTATTGGTTGCCAGTATCACCCCGAATTAAAAAGTACGGTAGAAAATCCACACCCGCTGTTTGTACACTTTGTGGCTGCAGCCAAATTGTTCAACGAGAAAAAGGCAGCGGCGCCTAATGCATTGTTACAGGGGGAAATGATTTGATCGCTCCCTGTTTTCCTTTTCTTGATTCTTGTGCCTTCTGCCTATCTTTGCGGCCTTTAAAAGTCAGTAGGCAAAGGCATATTGGCCTAAAATCCCCTTTTCAAAATGAATTTTGACCGTAATACCATTATAGGTTTTCTTTTTCTTGCCCTTTTGTTCATGGGTTATTTTTATTTCAACAGCCAGCAGCAGGCCGTTCATCTTCAACAAAAAGCAAGGGAAGATTCTATTGCCAAAGCCAGGATGCAGCCGCCCGCAGTTGTTACAACAAACC
>JAEZCV010000218.1 GCA_023429985.1 Bacteroidota bacterium
CCCATCATGCTGGCAGGTTCCATACAAAATGCCGTTGACCGCTTCATTGAAAAGCACAAAGAAGCCAAAAGGGTCATTATCCACTTCTACAAAGAAATCTCCAACAAATACGAGTTGCAGCCCATCCTCGACATGCTGGAAAGCATTGGAGTAAGAGACATCCCCGTAATTGTGGTCACCATCAATAAAACCGATAGCAAAGAACTGCTCGGCTTCGACATGAAAAGCCCCGGCAGAATGCCCGTAAGCGGCACCTATGTAAAAGTGGGTTACAACAAGTACCTGCTTTTCAATAACACCCGCTACGATGAACGGGCAACCCTGAAACCCCGTGACTACCATTTCCCCATCAAGGTATCCATCAAAGCCACAAAAGAAGAATTGGTGCAGGATGTGGAGGTAATTCGGGAATTGATTGACCAGGTCTATCAGTTCAGCCGGATGTACTGGAAGAGTATCAGCCAGCAGAACCTGCCTGTCACCACCAAGTACCCCGAAATGGTAGCCGAAATATTCCATCACTTTGAACACAACCACCTCCCCGAGTTCGGCAAGGAGAATTTGTGGTTTTTGTAAAAATTCTTAATTCCCATTCATAAGTATGCAATTAAAGTTACCGAAACCAAATCACGAGTATAAAGCAATCCTTAAGGATTACTGGGGCGTTGATATAGATAAGGATGAATTAATTGGGAAATATGCTCCATCTAAAAACGGCACACAAGGTTTTTTTACTAATTGTACGACTATTGAAGGTAAACCGTTGAAATATCCGGAGGATAAATTTCCTTTACGCATTCTGATATGGGCAAATCCTCTTAAAATACTGAAACCGGGAGGGTCATACAAGTTTAAAGTTCAGTTTGCAGCAATAGATAAGAGAATACAATTAAATCCTTTTTTATTAGTAACTCAAAGGGATTGCGTTATTTCACTTGATGGTACAAATGGGTTGGAAAAGAATCAACCATTAAATGGTAGTGTAGATTCAAAAGATATTTCAAGTTTAGATTCTGTCATTAATGATATTTATAATGAAAAGCTCAATCAAAACAATCCGTTTAATGTAATTGACATAGCTGAGGCAGTGGAGGCTTTGGCAATTGATATCTATTCGGAAAATAAAAGATTCATCTATGAGTTAATTCAAAATGCCGATGATGCGGCAGTAGTAGATCAATCAGAATTGATGATTGAAGTAAAATCTGGTTTTGTTGTTTTGTCGCACAATGGTAAACCATTTGACGAAAGAGATTTGAGGGGTTTATGTGGCATTGGCAGAGGAACAAAGAGAGATGATGAAGCTAAGACAGGATATAAAGGGATTGGTTTCAAATCAGTTTTTGGCCAGCAGGATGGATTGGTATATGTAAAAACAAATGATCTGTTATTTAGATTTGATAGGAACCACATACTACAAAATGGATGGAACCCAAAATGGGGCATTCAGAAAAACTGGGAAAAAACTAATCAAACAAAATTTAAATCTCCGTGGCAACTAATTCCGATATTATCTGATTCTACAAACAATACTGATGTTGATCAGATATTAAAATCTGAGGAATTTACTGTAAAAACAGCAATTAAAATACGAGATGAAAGCGAATTGGCACGTGATATTAATGAACTTTTTTCAGATGCACGATTCCTTTTATTCCTGCGTAAAATACACAAGGTTACATTAGTTCATGGTAATCATAAATTGTGCATCAAAAAGGAATCTGATGATGATATTCCTGGCATACTTTCTCTCTATAAGAATGACATTAATATTTCCAATTGGTATTTAAGAACAGGTAGTTACTCTATTCCACCAGACATAAAGAAGGAATTACAGGAGGACATTAAGTCACCAAAAAAGTTGCAGGAAATGATTCGTGCAGAATTATCCTTTGCATTTAAATTAGAGGCCGATCTAAAGTCCATAAGTTTATTGCCCAGCAACGAAAGCTGCATTTTCACATACCTTCCTACATCTGTAACTGAGTTTGGATTCCCGTTTCTTGTAAATAGTAATTTCTTAGTGGATGCGGGTAGAGAGAAATTGCATAAGGACAGAATATGGAACAAATGGCTTTTCAAAGTTATTGGTTTGGAGTTAGTGAAATGTTGTGCTGAATTTGCAGCATCTGTCGATTTCAAACGAGACTATCTAAAAATATTATTAAGCGACTATTTGCCTGAATCCGACCCACTAAAAAAATGGTTTAATGAAGGTTTGAAGATTGGGTTAGAAAAAGTAGCTTTCATTTTAAATAATGATAACCAGCTTGTAAAAATTTCGGACATAATAATTGACGAAGTTGGATTATTAACAAGAAATATTATACCAAATCAGTATATAAAAGAGTTTGTCTGTACTAACTACTCTTTGCCTGGAATTACAGAGCAGAATGTTTTACAAATTTTTCCCGGCTCTGAAAAGCTGAAGCATTATGGGGCAAAGACCCTCTCTCAATCTGACTTGAAAAAATTTCTTCAGTCAGACCTTTTTCTTTCTAACCACCAAATAGATTACAATCATAATTTAATAAATTACTTAAGACAGCTTGATGTCAACGATTTAAGTGGAGAGTGGAATTATATAATCCGGAATAATAAATTTATATATACGAATGAAAAGGAGCTTGAAAAAATACCTTTAGTATGTTTTCCTGTTGCAACATTTGTAACTGATTTTGGAACGGAGAATACTCTTATTGACCAAGAACTCTACAATTCTTTTTCAGAGGATTCAGTCATTATAGATTGGTTAAAAACCTTTGGGGTTAAAGAGCCTTCTGAAATAGCATACTTGGAAAAGGAAATAATAGGTAAGATTGAATCTTGCATTAACGAAGATAATTTCCTTGATGTTACCGAGTTTATTTTAAGATTACATGCAGCAAAGGAAATTGAGGAAGCACACTATAATGGCCTAAGAGATTTGCTGCTGAAAACAAATAACGGTTGGGCCAAAGCAAAGGATTGTTTTTTGCCTGCAGCATATAATCCTGTTATTGATTTTTCCGCAAATATCAATGGTCTGACTACAGTTTCGACAGAGTATATTGGCAGGTATAATGCTTATGAATGGAAAACCCTATTTATCGCAATTGATGTCGCAGATGATATAAATATACTTACCAATTATAAAATACAAAATACTGATGATGAATTTGGTGGTCCGTTCTTTACCGCTGCTGTTGCATATGGGAAAGAGGGCCACACATATCCCCACTTGGTGAATACCAACCTTCCTCAGAACTATCCAGCATATATTGCTTATTTCTCTTTTCTTACAAAAACAACTCAGTTTAAATTTTCCTCAATTTTTTGGGAGAGATTGATTTCAAAATATAGCCTTTCAATTGAGCCCAATTTGACAATGTATAATAGTCATGGTCCCAACCGTGAAGCAAGGGTTTATAAATTAAATTCAACAGTGCTTAAATCAATTGACTTAATGCGTTGGGGTCACTTTGAAAGTAATAGAGTTTGCATTCCTTCATTTATATTCTGGCATCTAAAGTCAAAACAATGTATTCCTACAAATAAAAAAACATGTCTTTTGGCTTCTGATGTTTTTGCCAATTCTGAAAAGATAATTGAATTGGGTGGAGAGTACATTCCAATTATCCAGGTTCCTAAAGTTCTTTCTAAAGAGTGGATACATTTAATTGGTTTGAAATCAAAATTGACATTAACAGATATGCTAAACATACTGTCTTCAATTAACAATGACACGAATGAGAAGGAATATTTTAAAAGAGACAATATTAGGAGAGTAGGATTATTGTATAATGAAATTATTAATGGTCTAAATGAATTAACAATTCAGGAAGAAAAGGAAATCAAAGATTGGGCGAAAAAAAGTAAATTCTTATGTAATGATTTTGTTTCGAGAAAAAACTCGGAAGTAATTTGGCTGCGAATTGAAGGTTTTAATGAATATAACGATAAAATACCGTCCATTTTAATTCCTAAGAATGTAACGGTAGATGATAAAGTAGAAAAGTTGTTTTCATTATTTGGGATTCCGATAGTTGACAAATGTGATTATAAAGTACAAGAGGAAAAGGAAGATGTAAAACTATCAATCAAAATATTAGAATTTCTGCCAGCACTGTCATTAATACTTCGTTCAAGAATGAAGATTAAGGACGAAGAAGAGTATCTCAACAAAGCGTATAAAAGTGTTGAAAATTTCAAGTTCTACATTTGCAAAGAGATTCTTTTGATTTTAAATTATGGGGATATTGAAATTAAAGGTTCAAGTGTAAAATATTATTTATCAGACAAAGGGTTTTATTTTACCAATAGTTGGCAAAATCCACTTGAACGATTTAATATATCACATTATTTAGCATCCTTCTTAAAGTGTAATGGATTGGAACAGGAAATCCAATTACTCTTGGAGCTTTCTGATTATCAAGTACACGAGTATCTTGAATCAGTCGGCCTCAGTTTAGAAATGCTTAAGTCCTTGCCCATTTATGCCTCAATTCAGGAAAAAGTTATTTCTCTAAAAGAATCGATTCGCCCAAGCAAGTCAAGCCAAGCTAATTCATCAGCTGAATTTGGTAGCTCCGTAGAAGAAGACAATTCAGCAAAAGAGAATAATCAGGATGCTGGCCCAAAAAAGGACATGGATGAAACAGAATATGATTTCATCAAAGAGGTTGAAAACTTTATTAGTTCCGAGTTAGAGAATACTGAATGGGCTGAACACATTCCGGAATTGAAAAATATTTTGGAACTTTCTAAAAGCCACCCAAAGGAAAAGCAGAAATTATACAATTTGATAGCGAAGTTGAAGTTAGCTAAGGCGACAATAATTCAATTTGATACAGCAGACAAGGACTATAACCAGTTAATAAACGGTAATGAAAAGTATTTTGTACATAGTGCAAGAGGTTCATTTGCGTATATACATACGAATGAAATCTTACGAATGCGAGATGAAGGGTTTAAAATGGCGTTGGATTTTGGCTCAAAAACACCAATAAAAATATACCAAACAGCTGAAGAAATATTGAGTCTGAACACAAATCATTTGCTTGCATATCAATATGAAAAAACAATTGACGATTTATTTGATTTCTGCGAACATAATCGAGATGCAAATAAACACCTGCTTGTGATTGATAGGGATAATTCCCGAGATAAATCAAATGACATATTTAAACTACTAAACCCCGAAGATGATTATCAATAATAGCAAGCACATAAATCTTATTCAAGATGAATTAACCTTTCAAACGAATGAGTTTGAAAAGTTACTCAGAAAGCAAGCTGCTAAAATGTTTGTAGATGGTCAACTGTACTTATGCCGTTACCAGGGGTTTGACGAAGCAAGGGGTAATCTGATTGTTAAGTTTGATCATAAGATATGTTTACCTCCAAGGAAAAATGAACACTTTCAGTGTTTTGTTTCCGAGATGCAGAGTGATGCGGTGAGAAATTGGGGCGGTTTAACCTACAAAGATTTAAGAACAAAAGTTACAGCACAATTTGAATCAAGAACGGTTTTCTTCACTTATGAAAAGGGTCATTCCATTGTTGGCTTGTCCGGTGTAAAAGTGGAAGATGTCGAAAAGTATCAAAAGGATGCATTGGTATTTTTAGCACCCACTGATCCACCACTGAATTATCTTTTGAATCTTCTTAATTTCTTAAGGGAAACACCTGCAAATTCAAGTGAGATATTGTCCTTAGATATTAATTCCGCAAAATGGAACCCAATACCATTAGTTGTAGATGAGAACATAGTAACAAAAATTCAAACAGAGTTAATTCAGAATGAAATAATTATCATACAGGGACCACCCGGTACAGGTAAAACATATCTAATGACACAGCTTTGTAGTGCCTTTTTGAAAACAGATTATAGGATTTTAGTAACTGCACTAACCAACAGGGCTTTAGTTGAATTGGCGGAAAAAGAGCATCTGAAAACAGGATTAGCGGAAGGTAAAATATTTAAATCAGCTTTGACTGCGGATGAATCCAAGAACAAGAAAATAAAAGGCATTAAGCCATTTAAAAGCCTTAGTCAGCAGAAGCCTCAAATGTTATTGTCAACCTACTACATCATGTCTCAGATTGCTTCAAAGGCAATGGTTGACGATCATTTTGATTACATTATTATCGAGGAAGCAAGTCAGGCGTTTTTATCAACGATTGCATTAGCGAGAAAGCTGGGTAAGAAATGCATAATTATAGGTGACATAAAACAGCTTGAACCTATATTCCATAAGGAATATGCACCAGAAGACATTAACAATTACCACTGGATGGTCTGCGGCCTAAAGGCGACAAGTTACTATTTGCCAAATACAAAGCAATATATGCTTACTGATTCATACCGGCTAACACAAAACAGTGTTGATGCAACTAACTCGTTTTATTCCGGGATGTTAAAGAGCAAATCAGAAGCTAAACTTCCATTGAATTTCAGTCAATTTCCGATGTTAAAAAATACATTTCAAGATAATGGTGGTACTTCTTTAAAGATGTTTGAATTACCAGATGGTCGAATACCTTCAGGTGAGTGCTCTAAATTTATTATTGACTTGGTTAATGAGTTAAAGCAATATAATGCTAAAGCTGAAATCGCTGTATTAGCATTTAATCGGGATACTGTTCGGTTTCTACAAAAAGAGATTTTTTCCAAATGCTCAAATACCGAGGATGTATTGGTAGAAACTATCGACAGAATACAAGGCTTAACAACAGACTTCTGTATTTTCTTCATACCAACGGAAAGCATTCCGTTTGCGTTACAAGCGAACCGTTTTAACGTGGCAACTTCAAGAGCCAGGCTTTGCACATTGCTTATTGCTGACAAAGTCATACTTCACTTTACAACGATTTCGGAGGAGGTGTCAAACTATTTTAAAAGAATATTGCAAATTGGATAAATGGCTATGAATAAACACTTTTCGATATTTTGTTCTGACCAGATTAGTAAAGATGGAAAACGCTTTGCTATATCAGCACTTGAAGATGCAATTTGGCAAGCATCAGTCTATGGCGTTCCCTCTAATCTTTCTCATGATATTCATAGACCCGTAGGGTGGTCATATGCAAAGGGGCTCTACTTTGAGCCCACTAAGGTATTGTCTATTGGCTATTTTTTAATAGCTGATAATGATGCTGATATTGCCAAGATTGAAGTAGCTCGGAAAGCATTTTTTACGAATTTATGGAACAGAGAAATTGTTCCTTATGCAGAAAGGTTTAAAGTTACATTAAACGGTCTTTACAACGAAGGTCATGGTAATTGGTTTTCTAGCGGTGTGGTACTATATGGTTACGATGATATTGTGTATAAAGCATTTCCAAAGTTGTCAGAACATATAGGAAATGACAAAGATGGATTGGTTAACCTTGATTATTTGTTAAGCGAATTTGATTATCTTACTCAAGGTATTTTTAAAAAGAAAGATTCAGATGTTTGTATCATAGCTCATCCATTTTTTCGGAAATCTTTATCAATCTATAATAATTTCCATTGGATATTCTTGGATGAATTAGTATCACTTAATGGTCAAAAGGGGATTACAGTAAAATTAAAAATCGAACCAAATTACCTGGGATACGCACCTTCATTTGTTCCAAGTCACGAATTTGAATATTGGTGGGGTCCAAAATACAACGATGATATTACAGCAATTCCTTCGGGCTTAACACAATATGGTAGTGCAGAATTTGAAAAGCAGTACTACAATATTGACCGTACTGAATTTGTTTGGAAGAATGAAGAGAATTTGTACACTTTAGAGTTAGAAGAAGTAAAAACTCAGCCAGCTCCAACACTTGGTGACACTTACGCTTGTCGTTATGTCCATTCTATCTTCGATAAAAGAAAAAATGGCTTTGACCATTTTGATGGTGCAATACGAGCGTACGACACCGAATTGATGTTAGACAGGCTCGATAAAAAAATGACGGAGATGGGCAGAAGGAGTGAATACACCAAGCTCTTTAGAATAGATGGAAATCTGCCATTATCAAATTGGAAAAGTTTAGTCACGAATTATTTACAAGGGAATCCTCAGATTTATGAATATTTTGGATTACCAAAGCCTGAAATCCAATCAGTTTTGGAATCTGAAACCTTAACGCCATTTGAAAAGTATTTGCCTTACTCTATAAATAAGGATGATGGTGTAAGGCTTTACATTTCTTACTCAGCAAGAGTTGAAGAGCAGCCTCATCCAAGATTTGTTTCTTCGCATGATGAATTGACTTTAGAAGATGGTACACATAAAGCAATTGAATATTTTACCATTGAATTGAAAAAGGCACTGTCGAGAATCGGAGCAGATTTAGTTTTACCGGATGATTGCTTATTCCTAATTCCTGAGGATTATTATTCAA
Source organism: Bacteroidota bacterium (assembly GCA_023429985.1). Lineage (GTDB taxonomy): Bacteria > Bacteroidota > Bacteroidia > Chitinophagales > Chitinophagaceae > Flavisolibacter. Next base: position 8,365 of record JAEZCV010000218.1, read on the forward strand.
ATATTCCATGCATATTTCACTCAGATGAAAATTGTCAGCAACATCTTAAAGAAACAATCAACGGGATTAAGCTCCTTTTACAAAGATTGGTAATGACCAGCAAGAAAGAAGTTCTTTCAATATCCTTAGCCTGGAACATGGATGAGAAGGAAGTTTGCATGAGTGTTATGGGGAATGTAAGTGATTTAGAATTGTGGTTCAATTCGTATGATGATATTCCAGTGGAAAGAGAACAATTCAAAGTTTGGCTTGAAAAACAAGCAGTCTACATAAAAGCTAATGGAAGGGAAACACCCTGTCCTGTGCTATCAGAGATTATATATGATGATGGAATATTGTATATGAAAAGAAGATTGGTACAAAGGGATGCTGTTTTAAATTTCCCTGATAAAAAGGATCTTTTTAATTGTGAACTTGATTTCGATAAAGACAAAGATGATTTAGCAAAAACAGTTAAGGATGGACAACTTTTTATTGCTCCAACGATGATTTTGAAAAAGATGCTTTGCGAAAAATCTGGATTAGATTATACAGTAAGTCCTTATTCTGTTGTACTTGATGATGATACTACCCAAAAATTAGTTGATTGCAAATTGATTAGCTTCCATTGGACTGATAAACCGAGGCCAATTTCATTTGTTTAATTCTCATTTTAGGGATTCTTTTTCAAAAACAGATTTAAACCCACCCAGCCAACGCACAAGCACGGCTTATGCAGTGGCTAACCCACAATGCCAAACCTTCCACTGCATCTATGGTGTTGCCGCCATTTTTAACTGTCATACTTTTTGTGGCTATGCTCCCCACGCTTTTGGCACATTGCCTGTTCCGCTTCGCTGCACAGCCAAAGAGCCAAGCCAACACAAGCATAGCAACAAAAAGACGCTACACTCCAACCACCACCACCGTTTCGCTTATGCCAGTATAAAAATGGCGGAAGCTACTTAAACATAATGCGGTCTTATGTGTTCGCTTCGCACAGCCACCCCACGCTTATGCAAGCATCCCAACGCAGTGGCTGTCACATAAGTCGCCATTATGTTAAGTAGCCAACACCATAGCATCCCGACAACGGGATGAAGCCGTGCTTTTGCCAACGCACCCCACCCGTAGACCCACGCCACCCCGCCACCCTTTCAGCGGTGCAGTAAAAAATAAAGCATGTGTTATTTTATGGCCATGTGCTTGCGGTAGGTTCATTCACTTCATCTCCATTCCGTTCAGGCGTTCCGTTCATTTCACTTCGCTTCATTCTCTACACTATCCTTCACTACATTCCGCCTACGTTCATTTCACCAACCTCAGCACCGCACAGCAAAAGCAATTCCTTCTCTGCATTCCGCAAAGCCATCACACAGGCTTTCCGTGTCATGGCGTTTGCTTATCCCTCCCCTCGATGGCTTTTGTGTTTTGATAAGTTACAAAAGCCGCAAACGCTTCTAAGCAAACTGCTCATGCTACTCCAAGCCACCAACCCGGTTTGCTCCATTCCGTTCAGTCATTGCCTTTGCTCTTTACCCACCGCACGATTGTAAGTGGTATGCTTTATTTTTTCCTGCGAATTGTTTACCCCAGCCGACCCACGAAAGACATCATTGCAATATAAACACAGTAGAAATGAGATGCTGTGAAAAGACTACAGCGATTGATTTTTCATTCACTAAATCAGGAATGCAGATAAGGAGGATCTGATTGAAAAAAATAAAAATAAAAAGTGCAGCAAAGTTAGGTGGCTGGCACAGGCCAACGCACTAAAAAAACCAAAAGACTACGGCATAATGAAAGGCAAATGAGCTATTGTTTTTATTAATGGCATTTGCCTTTCACCCTTCGGGACTTATTCCGTTTCCTTTTGGTTTTTTAGCCACGCCACCTACGGGATTGCTTTCTTTTTTTTTCTGTTTTTTTTCTTTGTCAAATTATATATGTGCTGCGGAGCGTAAGCGAAGCAGGGCTGCGGCAAAGGCTTAAAACAGGCTCAAAATTTAAGCACTCATTATGCACAGTCCGAAGTTTCAAACGTACAGCGTAAAGCATCAAAGTACTGGTTTTGAATTTTACATTTTATCGAAAGGGTTAAACAGTGGTAAACCTCTGGAATCTCCCTGCCCCAACTCATTTGTTTGTATTTGCAGAAGCCAGGAGCAGAAAGACTTTTATTTCTGGTTGCTGTTTGGTTTATGGAAGGCAAAATATTTTCATCAGTTCCTCACTGGTTCTGTTATTCCATTTATCCGCTTATCAGATTTGAAAGATGAGGTTTTCAGTCAGGCTGAAAAAGTGAGTATGCAGGAAAGGGAATATAAAAGCACAGTTGATAAAATCAAGCAGCTGGAAGAGAAGGAAAGAGCCATCCGCCAAAATCTGGCTTTAATCAGTGATTTGAAAAGGGCAATGATTTACCGGCATCTTAAAAGCAAATAGTAAGGCTGCCCTAAACATGATGCTGCACTGTGCATAAATAAATTTTGATGTGCAAAGTTAGCATGGCGGGCAGACGCACAAGCCCGACCTAAAAAAACCAAAAGACTACGGCATAAACACAGACCCACCGCACAAGGCTATCATTTATTCCGTTTCCTTTTGGTTTTTTTATCCGCCATGCAGAGAGATGCACATAAAATTTATTTACTATGCACAAGCATCCTCGTATCAGTTCCGGCAGCCATTCAGGTATTTGCCCATTCACACCGCAGGTTCTCCATCAGCACTTGCCTTTGTCACCATTTGCGTTTCAGCGTTACATCCGCAGGTCATCATTAGCCCATCAGCCAGTTTTGGGCATCAAGGTTCATCGCCTTCCGTGTGGCTGCTATGTTTGGCGTTATCCTTCAGGTGTTCGTGAGCTTTCAGCATTGCCCTTTTAGGGGCTTTGCTGAAAAGAAAAAGCCCCACCAAATTGGTGAGGCCTTTTCCTAACTGAAAGAAAGAACAGCTTTTATGCTACTTCAACAATGTTGAGCACATTGTAAGCACCGTTTTTGAGAGAATACTGAACTCCGTTCACTTCCTGGAAGAACTCAATCAGCATCAGGTAAAACTTAGTTCCAGCTCCGGCAGGTACACCGGCAGGGGTAAGCGTTACAGGTGTGTTGGTTCCGTCAATAGGAAGATTGGTTACTGGGCTGTACTCAATTGCACTGGTTCCGTTGGTGAAGTCAACAACTGCATAGGCAGATTTGAAGCTGACATGAGTTGCACCGGAAGGATATGCAATATCATTGATCGGAATGAAAGCGGGAATGTTGATTGCACCCGTTCCACCTGTTACAGTGAAAGGAGCAAAAAGAACACCGCCTAAAGCTGCATTGTCGTTGAAGTCAAAGTCTTTCAGCAGAGCCAATGCCGCAGGGTCAGCAATACCAATTGCCACTGTACGTTCACCCCTTGCAGAAGTCGTATCGTAATTCTTAATAAGGGTCATGATTTGGGTTAAACGACTGGTAACACGATTGTCAGCAGCGTTCATCATCAGGTTACGGACAGCGTTGCGGAGCAACTTGCCGGCAGTTGCAGAACTTCCAAACTCAGCTCCATTTTCACGGGTACGCTGGAAATTCGGGTCATTTGCAATACGTTCAGCAGATACACCACCTTTGGTTTTCACCAGGTGGCCATCTTGTGTTTTGTAGAAGGTCAGCTCATCCAGAGTGCCTTCAATTTTGAGGATACCTTTAAGTTTTGCCATTGCTTTAAACTTTTATGAGTTAGTAAATTTGTTTCGACTGATACGCTTTAATCAGCTTACGAAAACAAAATTAGAAGCACTCTAAAGCCTCTGCAAATGAGCCGTGCCATCCGTGCCGATTGTTCCGCATTATTCCAACAAACACACTTTTACCGCCCTTAAAAAAGATTTATATTTGCAATGTCACTGCCATATTTGAAGTATATCATCGGTATGGTTAGTGTATGTAGTTGAATAATTGAAATAATGAATAGACTGTGCATTTATCCGAAAGACATTCAGGTAATCACAGGCAGAAGCGACAGGTATGGTAGAAACCTTATTAAGAAGATCAAGGACCATTTCAACAAGCTGCAGCACCAGGTTGTTACTGTTGAAGAGTTCTGCCAGTACATGGGCTTGCAGCCGGAAACGGTTGTCAAGCAACTTCGATAGGTTGTAACCTTATCTTTGCTTTTGCTTATGATAAGGCACAGCACACTCTACACTCAACAACTTTTTTTCCTTTCTTTGTTGAGCAGTTTCCTTTGATAATACAGCCTTTGTTGGCTATTTGTTGCCCAAATAGCTGAAAGCCTTGATAATTAATGGTTCACTATTTTTTGTATCGGAAAGTAGTTATCTTTCTTTTGTTTTCTAAATGATTGTTTTTCTTTGATTCAATTTTTCTTATTTGTGTTCAGGAAGTGGCCTATCTCAGTTTAAATCCGGTCTGATCTGTAACCAAGTCCAATTTTCGGCACTTTTAGATATTTGCTGCCGATTATTAGATTTTGTATCTTGCGGGTAAATCGTAAGAAAATCGCAAATACCAAGCTCCATATAGCCAAGCTCCAGCAGCACTTTAAAGACACAAACCAGTTCACAACCAAAGATATTGAACTGTTTTACAGGGATTTAGAGCCTGATGTAAAGTACAATACCGTCAACTGGAGGGTATATGCCTTAGTTCAGTCCGGTGTTTTGGCAAGAACAGGTAAGGGGAAATTCTCTTTAGGTGCCAGCCGAACATTTATCCCCGAACTTTCCGCCATTCTTAAAAGACTTTACAGAGACATTCAACGGCAGTTTCCTTACATCCAGATTTGCGTTTGGAGTACGTCCGTTTTCAATGAGTTCATGCTGCATCAGCCAGGCAGGTATTATTTAATTATTGAGGTGGATAAGGACGTTACCCGATCAGTTTTTCATTTCCTCACGGAAAAGAAAAAGAGCATTTTCTTAGAGCCTACAGCAGAGGTCTTAAACCTTTATGCCTCGAAGGAAAAGAATGCGGTGATCATTAAATCCCTTGTTTCCGAGGCTCCGGTTCAGTTGTTTCAAAATGTTTTTACAGTTACCCTTGAAAAGATGCTGGTTGACATCTTCTGCGATGAGGTTCTGTTTGAGGCACAACAGGGAAGCGAAATGCAAACCATTTTCAGTAATGCCTTTGACAATTACACGATCAACGAAAACAAAATGCTTCGCTATGCCGACCGCCGCCGCAAGAAAGAAGCATTTCTTAATTACCTTCATAAAATACCAGATTTTCGGCAGCAATCTTCGAATGCTGCCAATTATTAGATATGATAAGCCAAGAAACCCTTACTGCAGAATGGATTGAAAAGGTATCGAAAGACAACCGCAATGCCGATAAAATCCTGATCGAAAAAGTGATCCGTGCATTGATGCTTTTGGAAGGTTTATCCAAATCAGGCTTGCCATTCATTTTTAAAGGCGGCACAGCCCTCATGCTGTTAATGAACTCTGCAAAACGTTTATCTATTGATATAGATATCATTCTTTCAGAAAAGCAGGACGACCTGGAAGATGTACTCAACGGCTTTGCGAAGGAGCAGGGCTTTAACCGAATAGAAGTGCAGCACCGGAACGCAGCTTCCGCCATTGAAAAAGCACACTACAAGTTCTTCTATACACCCATACACAAGACCCACGAAGGTGAAGAAGCCATACTCTTAGATATTCTCTTTGAAGCCAACCATTACACCAACATCATTCGACACGAAGTCAATTCTTCCTTTCTTATTGCATCTTCAAAACTGGCTGCGGTAAGTGTTCCTTCCCTGGAAGATTTATTAGGAGATAAACTCACGGCTTTTGCTCCAAACACTACCGGCATTCCATACTTCAAAAAAGAGGACAGCCAAAGTATGGAGATCATTAAGCAGCTCTACGATGTCGGAAACATCTTTGATGTAGCAAAGGATCTGGAAATAGTAAAAGCAACATTCAATAAGATTGCACATACAGAAATAACCTACCGTGAAGTGAAAGATGGAACGCCGGCAATGGTACTCGACGATATTTACCAAACTGCTTTATGCCTGTCAGTACGTGGAGCCGTGGATAAAGACAACTTCGACCACCTGCAAAAAGGCATACAACGCATTGAGCGGTTTATCTTCTCAGAAAAATACCATCTCGATAAAGCCATTGTTCATGCTGCAAAAGCAGCTTACCTCTCCAGGCTTATTGCAACCCATGCTAAAAGCATTGAAAGGTTTGAAGACCCTAAACACGTAGCAGATGCCATCATTGAGCAACCACATAATACCAAGCTCAATAAACTTAAGAAGTCCAGCCCTGAAGCTTTCTTTTACTGGTGGAAGGCTACTCAATTGACTACCTCACTACCTCGTACTTTGTAAGGATTGTAATTCTTGCAGACCATGCATTTTTCTGGGTGGATATTGAATATAAGCGAACTTTAATATAATGCTGGTAAAAGCATTTTGCATTTCTGCTATTCAAACGCTTTACTATTGATATGTATTTCCTAAATTCCAACGGGAAAACGTTTCCAGTAGAATACTGACATATCCAAAAAGGGATCTTTAATTCATTGATTTTTTGTACTCATTAAAGCAGATAAATCCTTAATTAAATCCTAAATCAAGCGAGATCTGTCTATGTGTAACTTTTATCACACAGTAGAAATTCTGAATTAAACATATTGCAGCTGATATTAGCTTTTTAAAAAAGGAAAATTATGATTGAACGGCGTACTGTTAAAACATGGATAGTAGAAAACAGGCTTATATTATTTGGTGCTGCAGCCGGTGCAATAGCGGGTTTTTTATACTGGAAATATATTGGATGCCTAACAGGTACCTGTGCCATTACTTCAAATCCTCTGAGAAGCACTATTTATTTTGCTGTTCTGGGAAGTTTGCTTTTTAGTTTATTTAAAAAGAAAGAAGCCGGTAAGCAATTCCAGAATGAAAAACATAATACAGATGCTTCAAGTTAATAATCTTTCTGATTTATTTATAATTCAAACCCTTTTAAACAATGAACAACCATCCGTTCATTCTATTCCGGATATTGACCAGCATGATATTTATTTATGCAGGAAGTAACCATATACTTCAATCGGGAAAAATTTTTTCGAGAATTTCAAAGTCAGTGGTCTACCAGTTTATTCCGGACGAAAACCTCTTCAGGATTTCAATAATGATTTCCGGTATTATAATGGTAGCCGGCGGGATCGCACTCCTAATAGGATATAAAGTAAAACTGGCAGCAACAGTATTGATCATTATGCTGGCAGGAATTACCTTAACGGTTCAATTGAATAATCTTTCTGATCTTGGACCGTTTTTTAAAAATGTTGCCATTGCAGGCAGCTTGTTATTCATCATAAATTATAAATCAAATGATAAAAAAAATTCTCTTACTGGCAGTAGCAACGTTAGCTTTCAATTCAATAAATTACGCACAGGCAGATCGGGATAATCATAAAGACAATCTTTTGTTCCTTTTACGAAAAACGGAACATATTGAACAGGCTATAAAAACCATAGATCAATTATATTCTAATTCTCAATCGAATATCTCAACTGGTAAAGTGGTAATAATAGTTTGCGGTGAGGCTGTTACCTCACTCAGTACTGATAGGGCTAAAAAATGGGTGAACAATATACAAAGGTTTCCGGATGTGAAAATATTGGCCTGTGGCTTATCGCTCCGGAAATTTAAGGTAAACACCGACTCACTGGTTACTGGAGTTGATTATACAGAAAATGGATTCATAAAGGCATTTGAACTACAAAAGCAAGGTTATTTATCTGTTGAACTTTAATTATTATTATGAAAATTTTTTTGATAAAAATCATCCTGATCATAGCGGTAATAATATCTTTTCAAGCCTGTTCTTCCCCAGAAGAACCAGCCATTACTTCAAGTGTAGAAAATGAAAAGCCAGGTGCAACATCAATTTCACAATTGCCTGAGATGCAGTTGACTGATATGGAAGGTAAAACACTCAGTTTAAATTCTTTTAAGGGCAAAAAGCTGTTTGTAAATCTTTGGGCAACATGGTGCCCTCCATGCAGGGCCGAATTGCCATCTATTGAATCGCTGGCCAGTAAGGTAGGTGAAGATGAAAATGCTTTTGTACTTCTTTCTCTGGATGAAAATTTTGATGTAGCAAAAAAATTTGCGAAGGATAATAATCTTACACTGCCTGTTTATTATCCGGCTCAAAACCTTCCCCCGCTTTTTAATGTGAATGGCATTCCTGTTACTTTCATTTTTGATGAGAATGGAAAACTTTTAAAGCAGAACAATGGCGCAGAGGACTATGATACGCAGGAATATATTGATTTGCTAACCAAATAATTCTTTACTTGCCATTATAGAATAATCACCCGGCATCATTGAAACCCATCCGCCTGCATATTTTATTAGCATTGACCTGGTGGGAATATTATAAAATTCTAAATTAAACACAATGGCCCAGGAACATTTTTATGAAGTAACAATAAATTGGAATGAAGGTAGAATAGGAAATTTGTCTTCAGCGGTTTTAAACAATACTATAGATGTAGCAACGCCTCCTGAATTTCCAAAAGGGGTGGCCGGAATATGGTCGCCAGAGCATTTATTTGTGGCTGCTGTAAACAGTTGCCTTATGACAACATTTCTTGCAATTGCAGAAAATTTCAAACTGGATTATTCTGCTTTTAAATCAAGGGCAACAGGTAAGCTTGAGATCGTAAATGGAAAATACATGATCAGCGAAATTGAATTGTTTTCTACAGTGACCATTGCAGATGAACAGTTGAAGGAGAAAGCCATTCGTGTTTTGGAAAAATCAGAAGCCGCCTGCCTCATTTCCAATTCCATTACTTCCAAGGTTATATTAAACCCTGAGGTGATTGTTGAACAGGCAAATTAAAGTGAACAGGATACTAATATAGTAATCCAGTATTTCATCAGGTAAATTTGAAAATGGTGGAAAATAAATTTCATTGGGAGCAAATCTATAGCACCAGGGCCGAAAAGGATGTAAGCTGGTTCCAGCAATATCCAAAAACCTCGATGGATTTTTTAAAACTGTTTGATTTGCCATTGACCGCAAACATTATTGATATTGGCGGGGGTGATAGTCATTTTGTGGATGCATTGCTTGACCAAGGGTATAGAAACATTTGGGTATTAGATATTTCGGCCAATGCAATCGAAAGAGCTAAGAAACGCTTGGGAAGCAAAGCTGCAATGGTCAATTGGGTAGTATCAGATGTTACTGAATTTGTTCCACCTGTTCAATTCGATTTCTGGCACGACAGGGCCGCCTTCCATTTCCTTACAACTGAAGATAAAATAAATAAATATGTAGCAATTGCCCAACAGGCAGTAAGAACAAAGGGTAATTTGATACTCGGTACTTTTTCTGAAAAGGGACCATTAAAATGCAGTGGCCTTGAAATAAAGCAATATTCCGAAGCGTCTATGTCGGCCAGGTTTGAACTTGCATTCAAAAGGATTAAATGTATTGAGGAAGATCATGTTACTCCTTTTAATACCGTTCAGAATTTTTTGTTTTGCAGTTTTGAAAGAAAATGTTAGAAACCCTTCTATTCTTATTAGTGCAACCATGCTGTAATCATTGATTTGCAGGTTCCTGAATTGATGATTTACTTTGCGAAGTGAATAAACTGATTTGCCTGTTTTTTATAGTAGTTATTGTTTCAGCAAGCCTGGTTCCTTGTTGCGTTGATAATAAATGTATAGAAATTGGTGTTGCTCATATTTCACACGAACAGGAAGACGAGGAAGGAAATTGTTCGCCATTCAGTTCCTGCCCGGGTTGCGTGCTTTCGGTTGAGATTTCTGATGCCGCGCTGTTAGAATCTCCCATAAACCTGTTATTGGAGCATTATCCCAATACACAGCTTAATAAAACAACTGTTATATTACCGGGTTTCTGGCAGCCTCCCCGTGCATAATTCTTTGCCAAAGAAATTATTATTCACCAATAAAGAATTTATGCGCTTTATATTTTTACTTCTCATTATTTGCATGGCTTCATCCTTAAAAGCACAGCAGGTTTTAACTATCAACGTTACAGATAAGGAATCCGGAAAGCCTGTTAAAGCCATTATAAGGATTGAGGCATTAAATTTAAATTTACAAACAGATTCACTGGGTTCGGTTGCCGTTCATTTTCCACGAAATGAAAATTATATTTTACACATAGAAGCAAAAGGATTTGAAAATAAAACCGTGGATATAAGCATTCCCTATTCCTCCGCTTTTTATAAAATTATGCTGGAGCATGAAGGCCATGAAGAGGAAGAACATGAAGACCATGAATTGGAAGAGGTAATCGTTCAGTCGACCCGAACCAGCAGAACCATCGCCAACGTTCCAACAAGAGTGGAAACCATAGAGATGGAGGAAATAGACGAAAAGAATAATATGCGTCCCGCTAATGTTGCCATGATACTGCACGAAAGTACAGGGATCATAGTTCAGCAAACTTCTGCCACATCTGCAAACGCAGGAATTCGAATTCAGGGGTTAGATGGAAGGTATACACAGGTTTTGAAAGACGGTTTTGCCAATTTTGGAAATTTTGCGAGTGGATTAAGTATCCTTGAAATTCCACCATTGGATTTAAAGCAGGTTGAAATTATAAAAGGACCGGCATCACCTTTGTTTGGCGGCGGAGCAATTGCCGGTGTTATTAATTTTATTTCGCGAACACCCAGAGAAAAGCCGGAGTATAATTTTATCATTAATCAGTCCAATATTGGCCAATCGAATATTGGTGGATTTGCTTCTGCAAAGAAGGGTAAAGCCGGGTATACAATGCTTGCTTTATATAACAGGCAAAAGGCATTTGATGTAGACAACGACCATTTTACCGAAGTGCCTGAATCTGGTGAATTTACGGTTCATCCAAAATTGTTTCTTTATCCGGCAGCACATACAACCATAGCTATTGGTAACAGTTTTACTAAAGGAAGAAGAATTGGAGGCGATGTATTAAGAATTGAAGGGAAGAATGATGATGCACACAAATATTTTGAAGAAAATAATACCATCAGGAATATTTCAACTTTTGAGCTGTATACATCCACACCCGAAAATAATCAATGGGTAATTAAGCAAAGTTTCAGTGTGTTTGACAGGAAGGTGGAAGTGCCGGACTATCTTTTTTCCGGTTATGATCACAATACCTTTACCGATGTTTCATTTTTAAAAAATTCCAGTAAATATTCACTGGTGCTTGGCGGGAATTTCATTTATAATGGATTCCGGGAAAGATCGCAGGAGTTGGCAAAAAGAAACTTCAATACCATTACAGGTGGATTTTATGCGCAGCATACTTTAGATGTTTCAGAAAAAATTAAGATTGAGTCAGGTATAAGAACTGATGTTTCGAACTATAATAATTCGCTTTATTCCAATACGGAATTATTTGTTCTTCCACGCTTTTCTGTTTTATTCAACATCAGCAAAAATGTTTCTTCAAGGATAGGAGGCGGCATGGGGTATAAAACACCAACCATGTTTACTGAAGAAACGGAAACAATTCAATACCGGAATATCAACCAGCTGAATGGGGTCAATTCCGAAAAAAGTTATGGCGGTACGGCCGATGTGAATTTTCGCACCTATTTCGGAAATTCATTGGCGTTTAACTTTAACCAGATGTTTTTTTACACAAAGATTAATGACCCTGTTATTCTCGAAGGCAACATGAATTCGGGTTATTATTTCATCAATGCCTCAAGACCTGTAACCAGTTCAGGTTTTGAAACCAATGCCCGATTTATTTATAAGCAGGATTTTAAACTTTTTCTTGGATATACGTTTACACATGCAATAGCTGAATATATGCAGGGAGATAAATTTCTAACAAGAGTTCCCAGGCATAAACTTAATTCGGCCCTCATTTACGAAAAGCATGGCTTTTTAAAGGTTGGCCTGGAAGGTTATTTTACAGGAAAACAAAAACTCGCTAATGGAACAGAGGCGCCTGCATTTAAGGAACTCGGATTTATGGCAGAGAAGATCTTTCCTAAATTTTCATTGTTCATAAATTTTGAGAACTTTACCGATACCAGGCAAAGCAGGTATAAAAATGTTGTGAACGGCCTTCATGCTGAACCGGATTTTGATGAGATCTGGACACATACTGAAGGCTTTGTATTTAACGGAGGTATAAAATTGAAACTATAATTTCCGTTTGCCTGTCATATTAATTTAAGAAGAGGAAGAATGAAAGTTTCGATGGAAGATCAACAACTTCAGAGTAAAACCCAAAAGATCATTTCCAGGGTTAGCAATGAAATGCTTTTTTCAATCCTTTGCGGCGTCTTTTTACTTGCGGGATTTTTAATTTCTCAATTTATTAGAGATGCCACTGAAATAGTCCTGGCATGTTATGTTCTTGCATATTTCTTTGGAGGTTTTTATACTACAAAAGAAGCGTTTAATGGAATTGCCAAAGGTCATTTTGAAATTGATTTTTTAATGTTGGTGGCAGCTATTGGAGCAGCTTTCCTTGGGCGTTGGGCCGAAGGTGCCTTGTTATTATTTTTATTTAGCCTGGGGCATTCGCTTGAACATTATGCTTTAAGTAAAGCTAAAAAATCTATAGAGGCATTAAAAGGATTGACGCCTGATACTGCTTTAAAAAAACTGGGAAGTTCCGTTACTTCGGTTTCTGTAAATGAGCTTTCCATAGGCGACGTTATTGTAATTAAGCCCAATTCAACTATACCCGCCGATGGAGTTGTGGTTGGGGGGAACAGTAACGTGAACCAGGCTCCAATTACCGGAGAAAGTGTACCGGTTTTTAAACAGGCTTTTCCTTCAGGTATTGAAATAGCTAAGGTGGATAAATTAGATCAGCAGTATAAAGTTTTTGCAGGTTCAATAAATGGGAATGGAGCGCTTGAGGTAATGGTGAGCAAGCTTGCTGCTGATTCAACCATTTCCAGATTGATAAGGATGGTGAATGAAGCACAAACGCAAAAATCTCCTACACAGCATTTTGCAGATAAACTTCAAAAATATTATGTACCTGCTGTACTGGTTTTGGTTACACTTTTATTGTTTGCATTTGCAGTGATTGACGAACCATTTAGTGACAGTTTTTACAGGTCAATGGCAGTACTGGTTGCGGCAAGTCCCTGCGCCCTTGCTATATCAACACCCAGTGCGGTTTTAAGTGGTGTTGCAAGGGCTGCCCGGGGTGGGGTTTTGGTGAAAGGCGGAAGACCCCTTGAAGAGCTGGGATCTTTAACTGCCATTGCTTTTGACAAAACCGGCACGCTAACAGAAGGGAAACCCAAACTTACAGGTGTTTATCCTTTAAATGATTTTGAAGAAATTAAGTTATTAGAAATACTGATTGCCGTGGAAAGCCTGAGTGATCATCCTTTAGCTGCTGCAATTGTTTCAGGCGGCAGGGAGAAGCTGGGAAGAAATGTTGACCCGGTTCAACAGGTATCATCCATAACCGGGCGTGGTGTAAAAGGAAATTTTAAAGGCGATGAAGTTTATATCGGTAATAAACAGTTGTTCATTGAAAAGGGCGACAGGATTGATGAACAAACAATGCTGATGGTTGAAAAACTTGAAGAGCAAGGTCACACCACCATGATCGCACAGGTGGATCAAAAATTTGCGGGAGTGATTTCGTTGATGGATGTGGCAAGAAAAGATGCACGTGCAACATTAATGGAATTAAGAAAAGCCGGCATAAGGAGAATGATTATGTTAACCGGCGACAATCAAAAAGTGGCAGAAAGCATAGCAAAGGAAATTGGAATTACAGATGTATTGGGAAATCTATTGCCTGAGCAAAAAGTAGAAGCAATAGACAAACTTGCAAAAACAGAAAAAAAGATTGCAATGGTGGGCGATGGAGTAAACGATGCACCGGCCATGGCAAAAAGTACAGTTGGAATTGCAATGGGAGCGGCAGGTAGTCATGTGGCATTGGAAACAGCAGATATAGCTTTAATGTCCGACAGGCTTTCCAATCTTCCTTTTGCCATTGGACTAAGCCGAAAAGCACATACAATCATTAAACAAAATATTTTTATTAGCCTTGGGATGGTAGCTATTCTTATTCCCCTGACCATTTCGGGTGTAGCGGCCATTGGGCCCGCAGTTATAGGGCATGAAGGGTCAACTATAGTGGTAGTATTTAATGCACTGAGATTACTAGTGTATAAACAAAATAAATTTGATCTTAATGAATGAATCTTTCTTTAAAATTAACAGGTAATTATTTATTCAAAGCTGTCCTGATACAATGTAAGCCTTGAGAATTCGGAGCCATTAAAGATCTTTGCAAGCCCATTATTTTTCGACTTGTTATATTCTTCAAAATGAGTACGTGTAACAATACGCCAGAAATTCTTTGATTTAAGATCTGAATAATCTTTATCCTTGATGAAAAGGCCGTAAATAGCATCTCTTTTTTTAAAAGTGATTTTTACGTAATTGTTTGCGGGGTTGGTTTTTTTGGAAAGGAAGTTTTCGATTTCTTCAATATTCATATTTCTTGTTTAATTTAACTAATATTCAATCCTTAATTGAAGCAGACTCTTTTGCCTCAATTAATTTTCCATTAATAACAGCTCCGTTGATCTTTGATATGGCATGAAATGCTTCTTTATTATTGGGCATTTCCACACTGCCAATACCACTTGAATTTCCTGTACTGTTGTCCAAAATCACCTGGCTGAATGTAACCTCACCATAGGTAGAAAAAATTGCATCCAGGGAAGCATCTGTGATGTGGTTCCCCAGGTTCGAAACATTAATTTTCATAAAGTAATTTAAAGTACTGCAGAAAAGAAAGTGTATTGATTTCCTGAATTAATTGAAGTCAGTACAGTACTTAAAAGCTTATACTATTGTGTAAATTTAGTTGAATTAAGATGAATTCCTTTGGAAGAGTTCAGCTATTGTGATTGTTTTGGCTGATTATTAAATACGAATGCCTACCTTCAACGTGTTAATTTGAGCTTCGCAATCAGTAGTCGTTTAATTATTCTGCTTCAGCATCTTAGTTAGTCACTTACATCTTGCTTCTCAGATCTCTTTTAAAAATTAAATACAAAGCATGAACATTTATGTTTCAAACTTAAGCTTCAACGTACAGGATGAAGACTTAAAGGAATTTTTCAC
>JAEZCV010000005.1 GCA_023429985.1 Bacteroidota bacterium
TTCTAAACCTTCTAAACCTTCTAAACCTTCTAAACCTTCTAAACCTTCTAAACCTTCTAAACCTTCTAAACCTTCTCTCCAAAAGTCCGCAAAGATAAGCACTATCCCTTGTTGATTTCGAAATGAAACGTTTAACTTCAAACCCTAATCTTTTCCTATGGCTTTGAATTATGTTTGGGTTTGTTTTTTCCTTTTGGCATTTGTGGCCGCCCTCGTCAGGCTGATTGGTTTTAACGATGTGGATATTTTCTACAATATCACCACTGCCATCTTCGATATGTCGAAAACCGCTGTGGAAATTTCACTAGGGTTAATAGGAGTGATGGCTTTCTGGCTGGGAATTATGAAAATTGGAGAAAGAGGAGGCATGATCGGCATTTTTGCAAAAGCTGTGCGGCCGTTTTTCAGTAAGATATTCCCGGGTATTCCAAAAGATCATCCTGCATTCGGATCTATTCTCATGAATTTTTCTGCCAATATGCTGGGACTTGATAATGCCGCTACACCCATGGGATTAAAGGCCATGAAGGAATTGCAGGAGGTAAATCCGGATAAGGAAACTGCAACCAATGCCCAGATCATGTTCCTGGTACTGAATGCTTCCAGTCTCACTTTATTGCCCATCAGCATTATGGCCTATCGCAAGGAAGCGGGTGCTGCCGATCCTTCCGACATTTTCATTCCTATACTGCTTGCTACATTTTTTTCAACGCTTACCGGCCTTGTTGTAACGGCCATGTATCAAAGGATCAATTTATTCCAGGGTACCATTATTAAGTATCTCGGTACGGTTGCCATAGTAATTTTTGGATTACTTTTTTATTTTTCCCAGCTTCCCGCAGAGGAAGTAACGGTTATCACCCGCGTAATGAGTAATGTGATCCTTTTTGGTGTTGTGGTTTCATTTATTACCCTGGCACTGATGCGAAAAGTTAATGTATTTGAATCATTTATTGATGGTGCCAAAGAAGGGTTTGAGGTGGCTATAAAAATCATTCCTTACCTGGTTGCCATTTTGGTTGCCATTGCTGTATTCAGGGCTTCAGGCTTGTTTGATATGGTTTTGGGAGGCATCTCCTGGTTTTTCAGCATCCTGGGAGTGAATACCGATTTCGTCCCTTCGCTCCCGGTGGCCTTAATGAAACCACTAAGCGGCAGTGGAGCAAGGGGATTACTGATAGATATAATGGAAACAACAGGTGCCGATAGTTTTCCTTCAAGGGTGGCCAGTGTGATCCAGGGATCTACTGAAACAACATTTTATGTGCTTGCAGTTTATTTTGGTTCCGTAGCTATAAAAAGAACCAGGCATGCACTTCCTGCAGCATTACTGGCGGAACTGGCCGGAGTTGTTGCTGCAATAATTATTGCATATATATTCTTTCATTAATGGTTCTAATTACTGTAGAAAACAGTAATCATAAAATAAAAAAGGCCTTGCGTTTTGCAAGGCCTTTAATTATTCGGAATAATAATTAATTATTCAGCATAAACGATATAAATGGTCTCCTGGTATTTGTACTACCAGTTTGACTACCGTAACCTGTAGCAAACGCAGTATAAACTCTTGTACTTAAAGTTGTATTTCCACTGGTATAAGTAGCAAGCGCCGGATCGCTGAATGGAGCACCAGCAGGCCTGATCGTCCAGGCAGCATTCGCAGATGGCACTGGCATATCAAAATAAGGGCTCACTCCAAGGTAAGGAATGTTGGAAGCCACTTTGGTAGAACCATAATAAAGATCCAGTGCAGGAACATCTGGCATCAGGTGAATGAATTTAAATCTTGCCTGTCCTGTATCAGGTCGGGTAAGTATGTCTTCAACCAGTACCACCTGGGTGTTTGCGCCCGTATCGGTAATATGAGCAGTGTAATTCTTTCCCTGCAAAAGGTTTACAGCAGTTGAAAAAAGTTCCACTGAGTCTGTATTCTTTCCTGCATTAGGAATGGCAACTTTTACATTTATATTACCGGGATTAACAGCGAGGTAATCGTTCGCACTTCCACCTCCGGTGTTATAACCTCCTCCAGGGAAGGGCGTGCGGCTGGTTATTACATTACTAACCCTAACGTCGTTCAATTTAAGATGAACGGAAGGATTTTTTGCATAAGCAGAAACATAATTGATCTTAAGCAATGCTTTATCAGCTCCCACCATTTCGGCTGGAGCATTAAGTTCTGTTTCTTTTTCACATGAAGCAAGTATTAGGCCCGACAAGCATGCAAAAGAAAATAGTTTTAATAATTTTTTCATCAGATAATTTTTTAAGGTATTGCAAACCAGATTTTTTCGGTTGGATCGGCATGGTAATTTAAGGACATAGCTCCAATTCTTTCAAGTTCAAGAACATTCCAAACGTATTCAGAATTGAACCTGGGTCTCATCCTGTATACCAGTTCACCATTGTTGTCGGGGAACAAGTCGTTTCCCTGTGGGGGTGTAAAATCTGCATACACCTGTCCAGAACCTGAAGGATCCGCATCTATATAATGATAACGACGCATATCCACCCAGGTTTCAAGTGCACCATGAACATAAAGCGCAATGTATTTCTGCAGCATGATCATGGAAAGTGTAAGGTTGTTTGCACTTGCAGGTACCACATCGGTATCAGCAAGGAAAGCATCTCTTGTAGCAGGTGTCATTTCCATACCAGCAGGTATGTTCACATTCCACTGTGGACTTAGCAGCATATTAAAATTCTGACGGATGCCTTCAGTATAAGCTGTTAATGCTGCACCTTTATCATTTTTAAGAAATGCGGCTTCTGCTTTCAGAAAATGTATTTCCGCAGCTGTCATAATAGGGAAGGGGGCATCGTTCCTGTAAACATATCTGGGCATAATTCCCAATCCTCCATTTGTAAGGTTGGAAGCGGTAGGGTCCTGGGAAATTCCATGAACATTTTCAGGTCTTTCAGCTGCCGGAATAACGGCTTGTCCCTGAACCGGTTGAACCCCCACAAAAGTGCCTATTGTATTCAGCCTCAGCATATAGGCAGCTCTTGGATCTGCAACACCTGTGAATCTTGAATTATCTCCATTCATCAGATCAACTATGTACGCACTTTGCCTTACAGCTGTTGGAGAAGTAACGCCCGTAGCACTAAAGTTATTTCTTAAAGGTCCAAAGAAATTGTTGGTAGCACTTTGAGCAGTTGCTTCAAATTTAACCATTGCATTATCTGCATTATCCAGAATAGAAAGGTTGGCATAATGAATTACAGAATCTGCATTATAACTGCTTTTGTTTGTATAACGGTTATGAACACGTGCAAGAATTCCATTAACAAACTTCTTCCATTTATTTATATCACCGTTATAAAAATAAGCGTCGGCCTGGGCAAAACTTGCAGATGAAGTTGCCGCATTAAAATTATCTAATGCCTGCCAGCAAAGTCTTTTTACATGTTCGTAAACTTCGGGCTGGGTATTATAAGAGAATGTGATCTGGCTGGTGTTGAAAGCTTCATTCAGAATTACGTTATCATAATAATCTGTAAGAATTAACCAGCTCCAGGCTTCGATAGCCTTTCCCGCGCCAACAAAATCCAGCTGGCCATCTTCGGCAGCCCACTGCATCATACGTTGGTTATTCTGGCCAATATCAAAATAATGCATACGCCAGGTTGATTGGGCAACGTCGGCAACATTATTGGTATAACCCATTCTGTCGAAATTAGAATTGGTCAGGTAAAAGCTGAAGTTCTGAATGTACTGTCCTATGTACCTGATATCCCACATGGTACCATGCCCGGCATAATTACCAGCCATTGCAGAAATGATCTGGGGAAGTAAAGTTTCTGGAGGCACCTTGGTATCCGCATTCGGATTCAGATAGGCCTCATCTATTTTCTTGGAGCAGGAATTACCCATGATTGCAATCATGCAAACGATTCCGGCTTTTATTAATATTCTTTTCATGAATAGCGACTTTAAAAATTAAAAATTAGCTCTGAAACCCAGGTTAACACTTATTGGCGTACCCACATTGGCGAAATCGAAACCGAAGGCACCCACACCACGGGTTCCGCCACCTAATGCACTGGTTGCAGGATCGGCACCTTTGTAATTTGTGATAAGTACCAGGTCGTTAACCGTTACGAAAGCGCTTAATGATCTTATAAAGTTGATGCTTCTTAGCTTACCAAAGTTATAATTCAAAGTAAGATCTCTCAGTCGGAACCAGTTAACATCCTTCTGGATAAATTCTTCTTCAGGCATTGTTGTAAAATAAGCCTGGTTGTTATACGGAGTAACACTAATTGTGTTCCTTGTTGGATTGGCTGTGTTTTCCAAACCATCTGCAAGAACTCCTTCAACAACACGTGGTGTAAACCTGTCCTCAGTTGCTAAACTTCTTCCAAGCCTGGTAAGGTACATTTCAGTTCCATTGAAAATATCTCCGCCAACTTTCAAATCCCAAAGCATGGATAAGCGGAAGTTTTTGTAAGAAAGATTGTTCAGCCAACCTAAAGTGAAGTCAGGATTTCTGTCGCCTCTTACTTTAAATGTTGCATCAATCAATGGTAAACCTGTTGTTGGACTGATAAGTATGTCGCCATTATCATTTCTCTGGTAACCGTAGGCTGTAATACTGGTAGTTGAACCTCCAACTACAAGTCCACCCCTTGCGTTTCCATATAACCAGGTATCAGAAATGTAGAATTCAGGAACATTTGGTGGTAAGCCGGTAACTTCATTTCTCATCCTGTTGAAGTTGAAACGGGTTGTCCAGCTAAAGTTTGCATTTCTAACAGGTGTTGCATCCAATGCAATTTCAATACCGGTATTCTGATTTGAACCCACGTTAAGCGTATTCAACACAAAGCCGGTTCCATAACTGGTTCTGAATAATTCAACGATCAGGTTATCATTCTTGGTGTTATAATAAGTAACATCAAGGTTCAACCTGCTGTTAAATAATCTTAACTCAGTTCCAATTTCATAGGTTTGTTGCGTTTCCGGTTGTAAGAACGGGTTGGCATTGGTAAATCCATAGCGCCATCCGCCACCACTTCCGATATTTTGTTCAAAGATCGACTGGTTATTGTAGGGAGCTCCTGAACGAGCAGTGCTAGCCAATGAGCCGCGCAATTTAAAATAATTCAACACACTGCTTTTTTGTATAGCAGGAATCAAATCAGAAATCATGATACTCAAACTGGCAGCAGGATAGTTATAGCTTCTGAAATCTTTAGGGAATATTGATGATTCCTCGAAGCGGTGAGAATAAGTGAAAAATATGGCGTTTCTCCAGCTAATAGAAGCTTCCCCAAAATAGGCAGCCTGGCGGCTGATGCTATAGTTAGGTAAACCATTGCGGAACATATTAATGTTTCTGAACCTTGTTGAAGGATCAGAAGCGGTAGAATCTTTTGAATTGAATGTAGTTAAATTGGTTCCATAAACAGTGGTCATCTGGAACTCATAATCCTGCCACATATTTCCTACCATCAGCCTTCCGCCAAAATCACCGATCTTATGGTTGGCAGTTGCTGTAATGGTATGATTATATCCATAATACCTGCGGTAATAATTGGTTTGCGCTCCTTTTAATGTCTGGTTGATCATGGAAGAACTGGAATCATATCTTGTAAAGCCATCTGTTTTATATGTATCATATCCAAAACGACCGTTAAGCGCAAGCCAGCTGGTTGGATTGATATTTACACCCATAGTGGCTATGATGCGATCTGTTTGATCTTCACTTTTGTTCCTTTCAACATTGTAAAAAGGATTGTCTATTTCACTGGCAGGATTGGCTGCATATATAGGTAATTTTCCTCCGTCTGCAGTTTGCCACTGCGTGATATCATTGTCAGCAGGCCATGCCAGGTAATTCAGTAAATAACCACCTGTACCGCGGATAGGTTTCAGGTTGGTGCTTCTAACATAAGAAATGGCAGGTGCTATATCTATATACTTACCGATCTTGGTTGTGTTGGCAAGTCTTAAATTGTACCTGTTGAAATTATTGTTAGGAACAGGTGACTCCTGGGAAAATACTGATCCTGAAAACCTGAATGTATAATTCTTACCTCCGTAGTCTGCACTAATATTATGTGTTTGCGCAAAACCGGTTCTGAAAAAATCATTCTTATCATTTGGATACAGTGTATCGGCCTGGGAATAAGCAGGCCCCCAAAAGCTAAAAATATTTTGAGGCACTCCATTGGTTCCGCCACTAAAGGTTCTCTGAAATTCCGGGAAACGTGTGATACGCTGAAACCTGAAACTGTTATCGTAATTCACATTAACCCTTCCTGTAGAAGCGGTTTTTTTGGTGGTAATTACAATTGCACCGGAACTGGCCTGGCTTCCGTAAAGCGCAGTTGCTTCCGGTCCTTTTAAAACCGTAATGGATTCGATATCGTTTGGATTGATGTCGGCAACCCTGTTGGTATAATCATTTGCACGATTTTCCACGCCAGGGGCGGTATTGGGACGCGCACCAAAACCAAGGTTTGGATCATTTTCACCAATAGAGGAATTATCCACGATAATACCATCAATAATAAATAAAGGCGAATTACTTAAAGCCATAGAATTAAAACCCCTTAATACAATTTGTGAAGAGGCACCCGCAAGTCCGCTGGTAGGAGTAATGGTCAACCCGGCTACTCGGCCCTGCAGCGCATTCACAAAGTTTTCCCTTTGTGCTTCCTGTACTTCAGCGCCGCTCACTTTTTGAACCGAATAACCCAGTTCGCGCGGGTTACGGCGCATGTCCATAGCCGTTACTACCACTTCTTCCATGGTAGATTGCTGAACGTTCAGCTGAACGGAAATAGAGGTCTGGTCTCCAATTCTGATCTCACTTGAGGCATAGCCTACAAACGTAAATTGAAGCGTTTCGCCCACGTTGGCCTGAATTGAATACGCACCCGCAGCATTTGTCTGAACAGAACGTGAGGTGCCTTTTACAGTTACAGAAACACCGGACAGAGGCCTGTTGCCTTCACCTGTAACGGTTCCTGTAATTGTTTTTGCCTGGGCATGTGCAGGTAAGCTATAGGCCAGCCATACCATGCAGATTAACATAAAACAGAGGAGTTTTCTCATAAAAAGTAATTTACTTTTTGGTCAATAATTAATAAGCCTTTGGTTATTTCATTTGGGCATGGATATTACAAAACAGTGATTCCGGCTTTAATATAAGGTTCTAAAATCGGATCATCTGGTGGTAATTCGGTTATTAAACTGTCTATTTTATTTATATCACAAACCTGGATGGGTTGCTGCGAATTAATTTTTTCAGCAATCGTAAGGCAAACCAGTTTTTGCGAACTTTCAATCATTGCTTTCTTGATCTGCACTACTTCCCAATCATTATCTGAAACTCCGTTCTCCAGGTTAATAGCATTGATTCCTAAAAAACAAAGATCAGCTCTCAGCTGGCGGATGCGCGAAATGGCTTCAAGGCCTACTGTGATCTTTGAATTTTTTGAGATCTTATCCCCAATAGCTATAACATCTATATTGGGATGATTCATGTATTCATAAATGGCAGGTATACTGCCCGAAATAAATGTTGCGTGTAACTGGGGTGGGAGGGCCTTGGCCAGTTCTATTACAGTGGTGCCTCCGCCGGAAAGCACAAACATTCCATCTTTTACCAGTTTAGCAGCTTTCTGCGCAATGATCCTTTTTTGTGTATAAGAATAAACATCACGGGTTGACTGGTTGCTATTATGAAAAGAAGGGGAAAGGGCACCGCCATGAACTTTTATGATCTTGCCTGCTTCGGCGAGTTCCTGCAGGTCCCGGCGAATGGTATCGTCCGATACATTGATAATCTGGCTCAGATCAGCAGATAAAACTTTATTGTGCAGGTTTACCTGGTGTAGTATATAAGCCTGACGTTCTCTTTTAAGCATCAATAAGCAATCTTATACCAAAGTAAAAGCAAAACATGCAGAAAACCGCAAAAACTTTAAATAATTTTTAAGATAATATCCCCAAAATGTGCAAAATTAAGTTAAGAGAAGATAAGATTTTGAAAATCAATTATATGAAAAATGCCGAGATTTAGCGGTTTTTGCGGCTAATTATGGGGTAAGTGCAAGTGTTATATTGTATGCAAATGCCTTCAGCAATATTTTGATATTGTAAATTATTATTCGAACAACTCCCATTTAGTCTTAGGGCGTCGGGCATCAAGCCACCTGAAATTTTGCAATAACATCTCCGAGGGTTGCTTTTGAGAGATGGGATACATGGTTCCTTTTACATCCATGCGCAAAACCACTTTAAACAATTCTCCTTTTGTAAAATAAACGTCCATGGCATTACTGGTGGTTTGATTCACCGAAGTATAAGAACTATCTTCTTCCTGGAGAAAATATACCGATTCGGCTATGCCTCTTGCCAGCAGGGAATCAATTACACTTTCAGTAAAAAATCCATCCATTCTTGATGATTTGATCTGGTTGTAAACTCCGGGTTCAATTTCATTTACCAGGTAACTGTTTTCAAATACTTTGATCCTGTCGGCCTTTTTATTTTTTGTATATAAATAAATGGTGTCCCCGGTGATTTGGTTTTTTCCATTCCACACTATCGGGTCCTGGAATAAATTGAAAATAGAATCTTTAAATGTATAGAACATGCTGTCACTCACGGCCTGTATAGAATCGGTAAAAATTCTAACGTTCCGGAATGCTTCAAAATACCGGTTGGTGCTGTCCTTTGGCTTTAAGTTCAGCTCTGTTAATATACTGTCCTGGCCTGCATACAAATCTGTGAGTCTTGCCGAAAATAAAGTATCTGCTGTAACATAAATAGAATCCTCATCCTGTTTAATAATCATTAAAGGCTTTTGCGTAGCAAGGAAAGCATCGGTTTTTTTATTGGCAAAGATCCTGTCTGCAAGAATATTGAAGCCCTGGGCCGTATCAATCAAAATTCCCCTTCCTTCTATTTGTACTATTCCGGCTGCATCATCGCTGGCGATCCTGTCGCCGGTAATGGATAATGATCCGTCTTTAATGAATGTTCTGGAAGTGAATTCCGAAACATTGTTGGCAACATCATAATAACCTTCACTGGTTTCAACAATTCTTCCTGAACTGTCCCGGATATAGGTTTCATCTATGAACCTGGCAATTTGAGAAGTGGTATTATAAAGCAATGAATCTGTTCTTAAATAATAAGCAGGGTCTTTGAGTTCCACATTTCTCCTGAAATAAATATCTCTCAGGTCTGTATAATAAGTGCCTTCCTGGCTGGTAAGCACTGATTTCTGGTTCACTACTCTTCCGCCATTTTTATATTCACCAATATTGTTGGCAACATCGTATTCCAGGTTCCTGGTTGTTAATGTGGCTTTCCCATCTGTTAACCTTACATTCCCCGAGAGGTAAGCATATCTTTTATCGGTCAGGTACCGAAGGTAGTCGGCCCACACCTGCGTAGTGTCACTATCGTTAATGTATACACGACCAAATGCTTCAAAAGTATTATTGGCCCCATTAATGATACAGCTGTCTGCCGTGAAGTAGGTGGTGCCCTGCCTTAACCTTACATTACCTGCCAGTGTCTGGGTGTTGGTTTCAGGACGCAGGTACATGGTATTGGCGGAAATAATATCCACACGCTGCGAAGTGTCTGTATTTTGCGACTTAGCTTGTAAGGAAAATACAAACAGGAGAAAAAATAAGCAAAGCTTAAATGGCATTTTATTGTCTTACAGGAACCGAGTCCTTTATCAAAGGTGAAGTTAAAGGCTCACCCTTATTCTTGCCTCCGAACAATGAAAAATTAACGTAGCGTTTGGGATGCACCTTAATATCATCCAGCAGGATCTCGGCGCTGAGGGCAGTTGAATGTAATCTGTCGGCGGCATTCGATAAACGATCATATAACTGGCGGTCGTTCATTAGTAAACCTATAGAACCATTGCTGCTGTTCAATTTGGATATGGTTGATTGCAATTCAGCAATCGTTGCCTGCAGTGCTGCCACCGTTCCCTGGATATTTGCATTTGCAAGATTATTGGTGGTGGCTTCCACATTCCTGATGGAACTGGTGATCGCATCATTATTGCGTGCGAGATTTCCTGTAACCGAATTCATATTTCCCAATGTCTGGGCAAGTGCTCCTGTTTGTGCATTCATCAACTGGTGAAGATGTGCCGAAGAAATGGTGAGATTGGCGATCATGGTCTGCAAATTATTCCGGGTCTCTGTATCAAAAACATCATTAACACTGCCAATAGTGATCTTAAGGGAATCAAGCGTTTCATTAACCCTTGTGATGGTAGGTGTTACCTGGGCTTTTAAATCGCTGATGATGTTCTGATCTAGTTTTGTAGAAATGGTATCTCCACTTTGTAAATAAGCATTTCCGGTTCCTTTAGCTATATTAATGAATGCACCACCCACTAATGGACCATCAATAAATGCAATGGAATTTTTGGGGATGTTTACATCCCTGTTCAGGTGAATTTCAACAATGATGGTATTAACTTCTGCATCTTTAGGTCTTAATTCGTAAACGGTACCTACAGGAAGACCATTGATCTTTACTTCATTTGATTTTTCAAGGGTAGCGATATTGGAAAATTCTGCAAACAGAACCGGTGATTTGGAAAATAAACTGCTTCCTTTCAAAAAATTAAATCCCAATACCAGTACCACTATAGAAACGATCGCCAGTAATCCTACCTTGGTCTCATTGCTTATTTTCATGTTGATCTAGTTTTCTTCCCTTCAGCCCTCACGGTTAAAGATTGTTGATTTTTAGTTGTAAAGCCTGGCAAAATAAGCAATAAATCCTCAACCTCTGTTAAATGAAGGCTTAACAGGAGTTAAGGATTAAAAAATCATACCAACTCATCATTTTGTAAATGCTGCTTCTTCATGTGAGTGACCCATTCCATGGTCATTGAATTTTTCAAGGTATTCATCCGGTAAAACGGGAATGGGAGAGGCGTTTACATTATCGGTATTAACCTGCTTTTTTTCCAGGTGAACAATATATTTTTTTAAAGCGTTGGTGATGCACCTTGCCAGTTCATTCTGACCTGCTTCGCTGTTTAAATAGGCTTCTTCGGAAGGATTGGTAATAAAACCTGTTTCCACCAGTATGCTTGGCATTGCCGTAGCCTGTAAAACCCAGATCCCAACCTGGCGCTGCCTGGCTCCACCACTCACTCTTCCAACTTTCGAAAATTCTTCTTCTACCATTTCTGCCAGTGAGGCACTTCTTTGGGTAAACTGTTTTGTTTTTACAAGCGATAAAGCTATAAACTCAGGTGAATTCACATCAATAGCGCCATATTTTTCTTCGTAATTTTCTTCTGCCAGCATGGGTGCATTTTCCCTGATGGCCACTTCTTTATCCTCCGCCTTATGTGCACCCCAGATATAAGTTTGCGTTCCTTTTACTTTTGTATTAGGCACCTCATAATATCTGTATACAGGAACTTTCCTGGTTTTTTTTCTTCTGTTCTTTCCTTTCCCGGTATAATAAACCTGTGTTTTATAGCGCACCAGTTCTTTTTTCTGAATGGGTGGCATGGCATTAACGTGAATGGAAACAAAGAGATCACCCCTGTTCTGGTTGGCAATATCTGCACGGTCGCGCAAACTGGTGATATATTTTGTTGGCCTTGTTTCAACAATCTTTACTTCCGGCAACTCTTTTTGAACCAGGGCAACCAGTTTTTTGGAAACAGAGAGGCTGATCTCGTCTTCGTAAGAATATTTTCCTTTAGCACCATTATAACCTCCATTGGGCATAATACCATGTCCGGCATCAATAACCAGGGTTTTCAAAACCGTCTGTTTCGGTTTAGCATTAGTAAATGAGATGGTAAGTGCTGCAATGGCAATGAAACCTGATAATACTAATGTTTTTTTGAACATACCTTTGATTTATAGGATGATGAATTATGCTACAACTGCCTGGATTTTGGTTCTGTTCCTTTTTGTATTCAATATGGCAATGGTTTTTTCTTCAATTGTTGTTTCCTGTTTTTCTTCCTCGCTCCCGGTTTTAGGCTGGTCAAGTCCCTCTAAATAAACTTTAATGGCATTGGCCATATCTTTCACGATCTCTTCCTGTCCTTTTTCACTGTTCATATACTCCTCTTCTTCCTTGTTGCTGATAAATCCTGCTTCCACCAAAATGCTGGGCATTCCTGTAGCGTGTAAAACCCAGATACCAACATCATTTCTTTGCTTCACACCGCGATTCACTCTTCCAGATTTTGCAAATTCCTGTTGTACCAGTTCCGCCAGT